>JANNYV010000533.1:0-7930 GCA_031410275.1 Bacteroidota bacterium | reverse complement strand
ATGCTACCAATGAGTTTATCAATAAAGTTGTATTCAATACAATTTCTAATACCTCAGGAAACAATGGCGGTTATGCCGACTTCACTGCAACTCAATCTACAACTGTTCTGAAAGGAGTAACTGTACCAATTACATTAACTCCAGGATTTACATCCGGTTCTGCTACAGAATACTGGAAAGTTTGGGTTGATTGGAATTATGATGGAGATTGGAATGATGCAGGCGAAATGGTTTGTTCAGGAACTACTTCAGGAACTACAGCCACTACATTAAGTATCGCAGTTCCAACAACTGCTGTATCAGGTTACGGATTACGAATGAGAGTGATTATGAGAAGAAATGCATATGCTGCTGATCCGGTTGCTGCAGGTACAACAACAGATAAAGGTGAGGTTGAAGACTACACTGTAATTGCTTCAGGAAGTGCTAAAACAAATGGTGGAAGTAATATTGTTACATCATTTGGCACCAATGAAAATGAAGCGATTTCAGCTGTTAGCATTTATCCGAATCCGGTATCTGCAAGTCAACAGGAGATTAACTTGAACTACACATTACAACATAACGGTGATGTACAAGTGGCGGTTTACACATTAAATGGTGATTTACTTTCTACACAAGAATTTAAAGCAAGTGAAGGTGAAAATAATAACACTGTAAACTTGCCAACTCTTGCAGCAGGTATGTATAACATTGTTGTATCATTTGAAAATGTAAAACAAACCCACAAGTTTATCGTACGATAGAGAAATCCTTAATCTGTATTATAACAAGAGGCTGTTCGTAATGAGCAGCCTCTTTTGTTTTGTATTGGGCTCCGCAAAGAATGATATATTCTTATTATATTCTTGTTGGTGAAAAATACCAACAAGGGCTGCACAGAAGTTAGTTTCAACCTCTAAAATGGGTTACCGATTATCATTAAAAATTGGCAAGGAGAAAATGTGAATGCAATACTACTTTCTCTTTTTCTCTTTCTAAAATTCCTCACCCTCCTGCCATTTTCCCAGAAGTCAAAATCCTAACTACTCAAGATATTCCCTAGTTACTAAATATTCTCCCTAGTTAGGGTCTGCTCATAAACTGAACATTCAGTTTTGTACTGCCAAATTTACTGGAGAATAATTTTGTAATCCAACATAATAAACATAGCGAAGCCAACCTCGCCAAATTAACGAGGTTGAGCACTAAAGCTATGGCTGCAATCCAAGATTCGCTGGTAGTTTTTAATTTGGCTTTGATATTATCTAAACCGTATGCTACCTTAGCTTGTCCGAACTTTCCTTCAATTGGATTGCGCTCTCCTGGACTTACGTGATTTGTCAATGCCGTTTTAGAGGGTCTGCCAAGTGGCTTGGCACATAGTTTAATATTGAGTAGTTTGAGTTGCCTTCTATTAACTCTGGTACAATAAATTTGGTCAGCCAATACTTCTGCCGGATAATATCCAAATCTTGTTTTGTACTTGTTTACGGAGTCCATCAAATAGCCTCCTTCATTGAAGTTGTCCCATGATAATTTATCAATGAACGTAAATCCATTCACAAGTGTTACTTGCAATTTACTTCCAAATTCAACTTTCTTTCCTTCCTTACCACGTACGATTGGGCGAACATGGGGCTGATGAATATTGACAATACGATTTTCAATACTCTTCGTATTGGATGCATACATGGTTTGTTGCTGCGTGTAAACTTTGCGTATCACTTCTAAATAGGTAATCTGTCTTGGCTTGAGTGGGATTTCTAACTCATGGGTTTCATAGGCTACTAACAATGCAACAATGTGTTGTAGATTTCTTTTTAAATAACGTAGTTGGCTGCCATTGGCTTTATAAATTTCTTTCGTTGTTTTATGTTTCTTCTTAGCCGTATTTAAAAAATCCTTTCTGGCATTTTCTCTATATGTTCTTACTTTTGTTACACCATGTAGTTGTGCATCGTAAAGCAAATCAATAATTTCTTCGCTCTTAATTCGTGAAGCATTCAGCACTTTTAAATCAGTCGGAAAGGTGATATTTTGTGGGGCAACCGTTGCATCCATTAACAACTTCCCTTTATTGATAATCTCCATAGATTTTGATTCGCTTGGCTCGCATGCCAAATCATCGGGACTTGGTGGCTCCTGTTGATCATCTCCTACTGGAAGTGTTGAAATAGTGGCTTCTTCCTCTTTAGGAAAACAATGTTCCAAAATAATTTCACTAATCGTTTGTAATAAATCTAAACTCAGGCGTTCTCGGATTGTTACAAACAAAGTAGAGGAAAAAGGAGCATCGTTCGTAAATGTACTGTACCCTAAAAAATATTGCATAAACATATTTTCTTGTATCTGTAATATCGTCTCTCTATCAGTAAGATCAAGCATGTGCTTAATAATGACAGCACCCAATACTATCCTGCCACTTATAGGAGGTCTGCCTTCCGGTGATTTGAATTGTTGATCGTATTGGCGAACTATCTTATCCCAAGGTATAAGTTCAGACAGCTTAACCCAGCGGTTCGCCCGGGTTAGTAATTGATCGAAGGGTGTCTCAAACCCGCATATTGTCAGTTGGTTAGGGCTCACATATTTGGGACTGAGTGCAGGCTTTCTGGAAGATTTTAATAATTTACTTTGCATCGGATTCAAAATTATTTGAACCAAATATACGCTATCACTAGGTTTCCTAGTTAATCAGCAAACCCTAAATATCATATCAAAAGGCTCTTCACTCACAGTAATCAATTGCGACAAAATATCTATTGCATTTCCAACTCGAACATCCACTTTTTGTGAAAGTCCGGCATTCTCAATATTTTTTTGGGCAATAGTTGCATGATGTATGTCTACTTCAACAGTAATGAGTTTCCCATTTTCGGGCAATGCCCTCGCAAGCCAAATGCTACTGTAAGCTGCCAAGGTTCCTAACTCCAACACTCTTTTTGCATTACATACCAACATCATGACTTGCAAGAATTTTCCCTGATTTGCCGATACGCTATGCTGAGGCAGTCCTTCCTTATCAAGTGATAGTATAGTATCCTTTAATACCTTGTCTTCTGGTGCCAATAAACTACTGATATACTGATCAACATCGCTAAAAATTTGATTATCCATTCTAAATTATTTTTTAGTTACTTGCTACGAATTGAAAGGCCCGGGTAGTTTTCGTATTTCTGCAGAATCGCTATATGTCACATTTAATTTCGTTCATTCTTTGTCAATATTTTTTCGATTTCGATTTTGTAATCCCGGTTATCCGTCATGCCATTATGCCCTTGTCTGGCAAGTGTTATGAGTGTGTCTGTTTGTTTAAATTCCTCTTTAAGCTTTAATGATGAACCGTAGTAAATAACTCCATCTTCGTTGCCATGAAAAATTACAACCGGCATCTTACAGGTTTTCAAATAGTTATTTGTCTCTAATTTATATCTCAAAATGAAGGTCGGTATAATTGTATACGTATGTCGCATCAAATCTATTAAACTATAATAAGGTGCTTGCAAAATAAGTAGTTTGGGATTATTTGCCGAAGCCACTTTCGCAGCCAACCCTGTACCGATAGAATAACCTAATACAACAATTTTATTTTCAGCATAGTTCTTTTTAAGCTCGTTATACACAATTTGTATGTCTTCAAATAATTGTGTTTGCCCATTTATTGAACCTTCACTCTTGCCATAACCACGATAGTCTAACATAAAAACATCATACTTCAAATCTGTATACGTTTTAGCCACATGTCCCCAAGAACTCACACAGCCGGCATTCCCATGTAAATAAAAAATTAGTCCTTTTGCACCGTCTGCTTTAAACAAAACTCCGTTCAGCAATTTTCCATCAGCGGTTGCAATATTTTTTTCATCAAATGATTGGTCAAACCTATACTGATAAGCGTTATCTAATTTTTGAGGAAAGAAAATTAATTTCTCCTGAAAAAAGTACAAAAGTCCGCACACTAAAATATAAAAGGTAGCGAGAATTTTTATTATTTTAATTACTTTGTGTTTCATTTAGAATTTGAAGAATAATTCGTTTCTTTTTTGATTACCTCCCATTCCTCTTTTGTAATTTTCAACCAATCACAAGAAAGCCCTTTATAGTCAAATTTTTCAATAAATGTTAACCCACATTTCTCTAAGGCTCTTCGTGATTTTATATTTTCAACATGTGCACTGCCAATGATTTCATGCAGTCCCATTTCCTTAAAACCATATTGCAAAGCGGCTTTTGCCGATTCAGTTGCAAACCCTTTCCCCCAATATTTTCTTATTAATCGATATCCAACATCATGATATTTTGAATGATTATTTTCTATTTGTGTAATAAATTTCAAGCCACTCCAGCCAATAAAGTCTCCGGATAACTTCTCAATCACAGCCCATCTGCCAATTCCATAGTCAATGTATTGTTGGCGAATAAATCGAATCACTTCCCTCACTTCTTCTATACTCTTTACAGGTTTATTCCCTAAATATTTATGCACTTCGGGATCAGCATCCAATTCGAACATAAAGGCTTCATCCGTAGGAAGCATTTCTCTTAATATCAAGCGTTCAGTTTCTGCAAATATTTTCATGACAATTTAATTTCATTTTAATAAATTATACTTTTGCATTCAGCATTTTATGACATGAAGATACAAATAGCAATGTAAAAGCCAAATGCTACCTACCGGTATTCAATTTGCTTATCAGGTCAATTGCAAAATTTAATGCAGTGTCCTTATCTTCTAAAATGTCTTCAAGTGTAGGTTCAACAATATGTGTTGGCATAATGCCCTGTCCACTATTTTTTTCTTTGCTAGTAATGATAAATTGCTTCGTTGGAATTTGTACTCGAATTTTTGTGTTTGGCAATTGTATATTTTTAATAAACCCTGCAATGACATCCGGGTTTCCGCCCATCTCTTCTCCAATAAAAATAGCTCGCTTATTGGCTTTCAAACAAGATGCAACAATACCTGAATTAGAAAAACTTCCACCATTAATTAAAACATATAAGTTCTCTTCGAAATGATTTGATCTTGGTTTATGCAACCCCAATGAAGGGCCTTTACATTGTTGCAACTGAGAATGTTTCACCTTAAAATATTCTTGCACAACAGCAAAAGGTTTATCTAACAAATACGAAAGTAAGAATACTCCATTTTCAATATCACCGCCCTGATTATTTCTCAAATCTAGTATCAGGTTCTCCACTTTACTATTATCTACCTGCTCAAAAATTGCTGTCATTTCATTTTTAAAATTTTGCTTATATGCACTTTTCAAAACCTTATTATCAAAATCCTTTATCGTAAGAACAGCATAATTTTTATCCTTTTCAATTTTGAGTTTAATTCCCTCATTTGGTAATTTCGAAAATAATTTAGCCGGGTATCTCACATGACGATAATAATAAATACTGTCCTTACTTAATGCATGAATCGTCGCAATATGGCTGCCTGCTTCTACCTTATAATTGATTAAATAGTTTTCAGGATGGCCATACATATAACTATAATATTCCCTGAAATAATTACTTAAAATCCATATTGGATAAGTAAGATTATTGCCATCTCTCACTTGTCTTTCACTTAATTGTTTTATAATTTCGTTCGCATCAACATCATTGATACGAATGATTTCTGCGCCAAGCGGAATCGAATGGTTGTTGGTACAAACCATATCCACATACAACCGATTATTCAGTATGGCAAAATGATAGGGGAGAAATTTACTGTTGGTATTATAATAGTCGGTCATTTTTGTACCGGGCAATATGATGGTATGTCCGTCTTTTATAATTGAACTAATGACCGTTATTTGTTTATAAAATTCCAATTGAGTCATTGGCTTAGATAGGCTATTTTCTAAACTGTCAAACACCTGATCAAGAATCAATTTTTGAGTGTACAAATAAAGGCTTGGGTGATTTCTTTCAAGTTTATTTCTCAAATACTTAAAGTCTGTTTTCAATTGTTCAATGGTGAAAGCTGCTTCAGACTTATTGACTGATTGCCCAAACAATGAAATGAATGAAATAAAAATAATCAATAAAATTGCCAGGATTCGATTCGTCATTTGTTGTGAGTATAATTCAGTAGAATATTGCGTTTGCTATTTATAATTAATTTTTAAGACAACTTTCATACTAATTGACAAACATCCAATGAAACCCAAACCGCATCATAAAGTTTTGTCCCGGGTACTTCGAATAATTTATATTATTTCGGGTAAATAATTGTTGAATCTCATCAAGTGAAATCGATGCTCTGAACGTCTTTACTTTGAAATTGAAAAAATAACTGCAACGCGGAACATTACCAATCTTCCTATTGTACTGCGTCACAAAGCCATACACTAGTGGCGAATAATTGTCGGTCGTAAAAGCAGTATTATACCTTACATCAATACCTGTGGATATATTCAATTTATTTTTCAATACCAAACTCTCATACGCAAAGCGGCTCGACGAAGCGAACACAGGTAAATGCAACGGAACATTCGTTGATATCAGCTGCAAGAGAAGATTATTATCAAAAACAAATCGCCCTATTTTCAATTGTTTAAATACATTCAGTTGTGTCACCGGAATCACGTTGGCATATTGTTTACTGATTAATGCTGTATCTCTGTACATATAATTTGCCAACAAATAATAATTCAATTTGACAGAGGAATGATACACAAAATTATCGTACGTAAAATTGAGTTTGGTAATGGTTTCTTTTTTTGTGGATGAAGTGAATGAATAAAAATTTGTATGATACTCAGTATTCATAAAAGAAGGCTCTTGTATGGTTTGATCAATACCAATTCGAACTTGCCCAATTCGTTTACTAAAATTTCGCCCGGCTTGCGCAGAGAATAATATGTTGCCAATTAAATTTCCTGTAAAATAAAATTTAAATGCTCCCTTGTATAACCACTCTTTTTCTTCTGATACCGTTTTTATAATATTCGCAAATACATAATTATTGATATAGTCTTCCCCGAATAACCCATTCTTCACATGATCAAATTCAATACCATATCCCGCTTCTGCTTGCATTACTTTTTTATTGAGCGTTACATTGCCAGTTAATGAAAACGCATTCCCAATTCGACTGAAAAAATAATTTGTGTAGACAGAATCCTTATCCGTAAAACTATAATTTCCTAAGAAACTATAATACGTGCTGTCAGGCGTTAAATCCTTGAATTTATAAACCGACGAATTTGTATACAATACATGCCTCACACCAAACTGCGGCTTGAATGAATAAATTTTTTCTGAACTGTCAATACTAAGTACACTATCTTTTTTACCAAAATAATATTCGTGTTTGAGATTCACAGAAAAACCCCTGAAATAATTGCTCATGTTCGAACGATTCGTTTCCCCTGCTTTCAAGTCAAACATGACAGGTACTAAACGTTTATTGTAATTCGCATAATACAAATAATCTTCAGATTCTACACCACCATTTTCATCTTGTTGAGTTTTATTATACAACACAGCCGCTTCCATTTTATATTGCTGATTCACAGAAAAATAATTACTGCCAACACACAGGTTATCATTATTGGTTCGTTGCATCTTGTAAACACCCGGTGAGCCGGCCTTGCGATAAGAGGCTGTTATATTCCACCATGGATTGACATTTCGTGAATGTACAATTTCAATAATTTGCTCCAACTTCGTACCTATTCTGTAATACAAGTCGGAGTAGGGTTTGGTGGTATTGTAAAATTTTGTTTGATGCACATTGTACAAAGCAGCGGTATTTGAATAAATACCCAATGTATTCTCAGGTGATAAGGATGGATTGAAATAAATAGTTTTTGATGCGCTTCCAAAATTCCCTAAATCAGTTTCCCATTCACTTATCAATGGACTTCTATGCAGAAGATAAATAGAAGAATCGAGCTTTGTTTTCGTAGTGTCATCGTATGTAAAATAATAAATTATTATACTGTCATTT
>JANNYV010000532.1:0-6202 GCA_031410275.1 Bacteroidota bacterium | reverse complement strand
TTTTCTCCGCAGAGTCTCCGCCTCGGGACTCTGCGTTATAGGTTGTATCGTCATATATTTTATTCATAATTAAAATCATTTTATTCTTCGCAGAGTCTCCGCCTCGGGACTCTGCGTTATAGGTCTATCGTCATATTATTTTATTCATAATTAAAATCATTGATAGTCATGATATGCTTCACCGGATATAAAATTGTAGGACCACCCAAATATTGATTCGCTGAGGAATGCAAATACTCGACAGGATCATGTACCAAAGGAGGCTTTGTGTTACATGGATTTGCGTGGATGTAATTTAATTTTTGCTCCGCTATTTTCATATTATAACATTCCTTCCAATCAAACGATGGCTCAAATACTTCATGCTTCTTATTGCGTTTTCTATCTGTATCATTGACTAAATTATTCATTTGATACAGGGTTTCGAATTGATTATTTAGTTGCAATCTCTTCACTATCTCATATGCCATAAAACGTTTGCCATTACCAACGGTTGTATTGATAAGTTTGCCTGTATTTCGAAATGAGATAATACAATGAACATGATCTGGCATTATTACATAGCCATGTACAGCATGCCCATTCTCATTCAATACATCGAACCAATTATATACTAGATCATAACTTTCCGTTTGCCTAAATAAAGGCATCCACACCGCACATGTAAATGTAATAAAGAATACGCCACTTTTATAAGGGATTGTTTTGCGAACACTCATATTGTAAAGATAAAAAATATTTCCGCAGACCCGGCTCGATTTTGAAAATGATTCTGTCGCGGACATTCTAATCCACGAGAATGATAGGATTCCGCAGAGTGCCTCATAAACAGTTTACTCAATTCGTGATTATTGTCGAGGACACTCTGCGGAGAGAAAATGATAGGATTCCGCAGAGTGCCTCATAAATATTTTACTTAATTCAAGATTATAGTGGAGGACACTTTGCGGAGAGAAAAGATTATAGTGGAGGACACTCTGCGGAGAGAAAAAGCCTTCCACCACTTCTGTGTTCGACAAATTAACTATCGGGTTCACAAAAAATCAGAGTGAGAAACAGAGCGAAAGCGGTGTTTCTTACTCTGATTTTTTTCTTGATTCTCATTCTCACTCTAAAATTTAATTTTGTACAAGGACTTTAATCCTTTCGTCAAATGTAACTAATTATAAAGAGCCCCCTAAATTGAGCCTCTTCCTAAAGAGAATAAAACCATTTACTATTGTTACCGGCCGTATTTCAACTCGAGTCCACCACTTATCAATTTAAAGCCTCTCATTATTTATCTCCTCATTTCATGATATGAGGCAAGTATACTTTTGTGTTGTCAGGTAAATAAATTCTAAAAAAGCATTTAAAAAAAACATCATGAAAAAAATTATTGCACTCCTCACGATTATTATCATTTGCCAATTATCGGTTCTTAATTGTTTTGCACAATCCCCACTTGCAATTCCTTATCAAGCCGTAGCCCGAAATTCAAATGGTAATTTAATTGCCAATCAAAATGTAGCACTTCGTTTTAGCATACATGATGTAACAACCAATGGTAATGTTGTATACAAGGAAACACAAAGTGCCACAACAAATTCATTGGGTTTATTTACCGTAAGCATAGGTCTTGGAACGTCTGTCACTGGTACATTAGCGGGCATCAACTGGAGCAACGGCGCAAAATTTATTCAGGTAGAATTAGATGCAAGTGGCGGAACAACTTACATCAATATGGGCACAACACAACTCATGAGTGTGCCTTACGCATTGTATGCAAATAAAAGCGGTGACCTTCCTTCGGGAACTGCCATTGGCAACACCATGCATTGGAATGGAACGGCATGGATTGCTGATAGTGCACTTTATAATAATGGAACAAAAATTGGTATTGGCACCACCTCTCCAACAGAACAATTGCATACGACTGCGGGTGTAAGACATGAGTCTCTTTCTGGCAATGGCAATCGTGTTGTGTACGCCGATTCAACCGGTAAACTTACCACTACAGTTATTTTCAATCCGCTTTATACAAAGAGTACAACAGGTGCACCCATTGCTATTCCTGATAATTCGTGCAACGCACCTTACGGTCCGATTAGTTTAACAGGTTTGCCCACTTCAATTCAATCTTCTTCTATTTCCGTCAAAGTAAATATCACACATACTTTCGATGGCGATTTAAGAGGTTATCTATTTGCCCCAAACGGTAGCATTCTCAATTTATTTTATAGTAATGGCGGCAATGGCGATAATTTTACAAATACAATTTTTACTGATAGTGCAGGTCTTTATTTATCATTCGGCTTACCACCTTACACAGGTAGTTTCAAACCCGAAGCTAACATGTCAACACTTTGTTTTCTTACGCCAAATGTAAGTTCGTTTTCGGCTATGGGCGTTGGCACTATTGACCCGAACGGCACATGGTTTTTGAGAGTATTTGACTCTTATGGTGCCGATGTTGGTACCTTAGATAATTGGAGCATCAGTTTTAATAATGGAGCAAACCCCGCCAATGCCGGCATTAATAATTTATTGCCTTCACAAGGGGGATATTCAAATGGATTTCTGACTACGAATGGTGCCAACCCAAGTTGGACAACCGCTGTACCTGTAAGATATTATATGGTTGTTAACGGAATTTTTCCGAGTGTACCAAATGGTTGTGCAGGCGAATGTTTGGGTTCAATTGTAATGTGGCCAACAAGTATAAGTTTCGATGGAGGAACTCTTAAACCATGTAACGGACAGCTATTACCTATCTCTGGAAACACCGCTTTGTTTTCGATACTAGGCACTACTTACGGAGGCAATGGGACCTCCAACTTTGCATTACCAAATTTAAATGGACCCGGCATGACACCGGTAGGAAAGCAATAGTAATTTGATAATGAGATAATGAGATAATGTCAACTAAGTTTTTAGTTATATGTCTTGTTCTGTATTTTCTCATTTCTCCTTTCTACTTTTTACTTTCTACTCATTCCCCTTACTCCAAATAAAACATGAAACACATTTTATTTACAATTGCATGCTTAGCTTTCTTAGTTCCTTTCAACGCAAAGGCTCAATTACAAGGGGAAGCATTGATTGATTCATTAGTGAAAAAACTAAGCAGTTGCAAAGAAGATAGCAATCGCATTTTTCTTTTAAATAAAATTGCATTTTCATATTTCGATTATGATGTTGACAAAGCATTACCTTATAGCCAAGAAGCATTGCAACTTGCCACCAAACTGCATTGGGACAAAGGTGTGGCTATAGCCTATAATTCGTTTGGGGTCAATTATATGCTCCGAAAAGAAATGCCAAAAGCACTCGACTATTTTAATAAGGCATTGCTCATCAACCGAACAATAAAAAACAAAAAAGGCGAAGCACAAAACGTTGGCAATATTGCAATCGTCTACAACAATTTGGGAAGCTATCCAAAGGCACTTAATTATTTGTTCGAAGCATTAAAAGTTTTTGAAGAACTGAATGACTCGGTTGGTATTGCAAATCAACTCTTGAATATTGGAAGCATTTATCAAGAGACAGATAATCCGGCAAAAGCTCTTTATTATGATTCACTTGCCTTATTAAAATATAAAGTATTGAATTTGAAAGATGGCATTGCTATGCAATTAGGTAATATCTCAAATGCGTTATCTGACCTTAAAAGAAATGATGATGCATTAAAATATGGCTTAGAGTCGCTTGCACTTTATAAAGAATTAAATCAAACAGAAGGCATCGTGCGTGCATTAAATAATATTGGTGTGTGGTACGAAACAAATGGCGATTTAGTAAAGGCTTTGGAATATGCCATGAATGCATTGGCATTAAATAAGCAGTACGAAAACAAAAGTGGTATGATGCAGAGTTATGGTAATATAGGTGGTTTGTACATCAAGCTGGCGCAACAACAAACTGCATTACCGGTGAATGCTATTATTCCTTCAACAAAAAAAGAATGTATTGAATTGGCAAAAACGAATATGCAAAAAGCAATTGCTATTGGAAATGAAACAGGGGAGTTAAGTGCCTGGACAGATTATTTGAGAGTTTATGCTGATGCGCTCGAAGCAGACGGTAATTTTAAAGAAGCATTATTGAATTTTAAAAAATTTCATACGCTAAATGATTCACTTCATTCGACGGATACCAAAATAAAAATTGAAAATATTACCACAGTGCGTGAGATGGATTTGAAGGATAAGCAAATTGAAATTGATAAATTAGCTGTTGAAAAAAAGAAAGATCGAGAATGGTTTTTATTGGTTGCTCTTATTGGATTAATGGTTATTGCTTTAACTATTTTTAGAAATTATTCGAAACAAAAAGTTTTAAATAGTGAGTTGAAAAAAGAAAAACAAAAATCAGATGATTTGCTGTTAAATATATTGCCTGCCGAGATAGCTGAAGAATTAAAATCAAAAGGCAGTTCGGAAGCCAAGCATTATGAAAATGTAAGCGTGTTATTTACCGACTTTGTAAACTTCTCAGGCATCAGCGAGACCATGTCGGCGCAAGAATTAGTCACTGAAATTAATGTTTGCTTTAAGCGTTTCGATGAAATAATGGACAGCCATAAATTAGAAAAAATAAAAACAATTGGTGATGCCTATTTAGCTGTGTGCGGTTTGCCACATCAATTTGAAGACCATGCCGAAAGAGTAGTGAATGCTGCTTTAGACATTAAAGATTTTATACTCAAGCGAAATTCAAAGTTTGAAATTCGAATAGGCATTCACTCGGGACCTGTGGTGGCGGGCATTGTAGGCATTAAAAAATATGCTTATGATATTTGGGGTGATACTGTAAATACGGCTAACAGAATGGAAAGCAACTCTGAGCCCGGCAAAATTAATATTAGCGAAAGCACCTATGAGTTGATAAAATCTAAATTTAAATGTCAGTATCGTGGTGCTGTATCAGTAAAAAACAAAGGTGAAATGAATATGTATTTTGTTGATCATTAAACCAACCATAAAAAAATTCACATCAGCCGAATACAAGTTAAAAGCAACCGATTATCAATCTTCTCTTAATTCATTTTTATCAGCCATCTACTTTTACATCAAAATAAATAGATATAAGTAATCTCGACGATAATTGTCGGGATGAAACATAAGATATGAGTAATGCAAATAATCACTATCTACTAAATAAATATCCCTTAACCAAATTAATCTTTCACTTTAAAAAATAAAACATCATGAAAAAAATCGTTGCATTCATCCTAACATTGTCGTATTGTTTCATTGCCGAATCGACTTATTGTCAATCACCATTTGCAATCCCCTACCAAGCTGTTGCCCGAAATGTAACAGGCAACTTAATTACGAATCAAACTATTTCATTGCGTTTTAGCATACATCATTTAACAACGGGCGGAACGGTTGTGTATAAAGAAACACAAAACGCAACAACAAATTCGCTTGGGTTATTTAATGTCACTATCGGAGAAGGAACACCCGTTACAGGAACTATTACTTCAGTAGATTGGAGCAGTGGCGCAAAGTTTATTCAAGTAGAAATAGATCCTACTGGTGGAACTACTTATGTTAATATGGGTACAACACAACTCATGAGTGTGCCTTACTCCTTGTTTGCCAACCGAGTAAAAGACTTGCCAACAAACGCATCAAACGGGTGTACAATGCATTGGAATGGCACAACATGGGTTGCAGATAATACCATTTATAATAATGGAACTAACATTGGAATTGGTACAACATCACCCACAGAAAAATTACATACAACAGGTGGTGTACGACATGAAAGTTTGAGTGGCACAGGGTTAAAAACTATTTATGCTGACATTAATGGCAAGCTTACCACATTACCTCGTTTTGATTCAATACTTACAGTTAATAGTTTGCCTGCTCTTCCTATACCTGAGAATTCATGTCCGGGGTTGAGCGATTATGTGAATGTAAGTGGCTTACCAACTCAAGTAAATCCTGCTTCTATTTCAATAAAATTAAATATCACACATCAGTACCTTGGCGACTTGAGAGTGTATCTCGTTACACCAAGTAATCAAATTTTAAATTTGATTTATAATAATGGAGGAGCTAATCAAAACTTTACAAATACAGTATTTAGCGATTTATCAAGTGTTCAACTATCTGCTGGTAATGCACCTTTTACTAATCGCTATCACCCTGTTGGAAACCTGTTGCCAAACTGTAGCTTCACTCCAACCTATAACACATTTTCATCA
>JANNYV010000531.1:0-2455 GCA_031410275.1 Bacteroidota bacterium | reverse complement strand
CCTTTTCCTTTGTACGGCTCAGGCTTACGTAAGCTTCTGATTTTAGCGGCTACTTGTCCAAGCAATTGCTTATCTGAACCTTCTAATGTAATCATTGGGTTACTACCTTTCAATGTTTCAGTCGTTACTTTCAATTCATTAGGAATTTCAAATACGATATTATGAGAATAGCCCAACGCTAAATCAAGTAAGTTCCCTTGGTTTACGGCTTTGTACCCTACACCGACTAATTCTAATTTCTTAGTAAAGCCTTCTGTTACACCTTTTACCATATTCGAAACTAATGAACGATATAAACCGTGCATAGCTCTGTGTCTGATTTGATCGGTTGGTCTGCTAACTTCTAAGGTACCTTCTTTAACTTCTAGTATGATATCTCTATCCACTAATTGCTTTAGTTCACCTTTTGGTCCTTTCACCACAATTTCATTCTCAGCAGTTACTTTGATAGTGACACCACTTGGAATTTCTACCGGTTTTTTTCCTATTCGAGACATTGTTTTTATTTTTTAAAAATTGAAATCAAGATTTCAATTCTGTTATGATTCGTTTTGTTTATCAATTCAATGGTTTAATAAATATGGCAAAGAACTTCACCACCGATATTATTCGCTTTTGCTTCTTTATCTGTCATCACGCCTTTTGAAGTAGAAAGAATGGCAATGCCTAAACCATTTTGCACTCTTTTTATTTCTGCAGGTTTTGAATATTGTCGAAGACCCGGACGGCTTACTCTTTCCAAACCACGAATGGCAGGGACTTTTGATTCCGGATTATATTTCAATGCGATTTTAATAATCCCTTGTTTATTGTCCTCTTCAAATTTGTATTTAGCGATATATCCTTTGGTATACAAAATTTCAGTCATGCTCTTTTTTAAATTAGACGCCGGAATACTCACAATTCTGTGACCTGCCATCTGTGCATTTCTGATTCTTGTTAAGTAATCTGCTATTGGATCTGTTACCATTTTATTATTTGTTATTAAGTTATTAGTTATTATGTTGGTGAGGTATTAGGTGTTGAGTTTATTCTCTTATCTCTCATCTACTATCTCTTATCTCACTTTACCAGCTCGCTTTTCGTACACCCGGAATTAAACCATTCAATGCCATGTCTCTGAACATGATACGCGAAATACCAAAGTGTCGGATATATCCTCGACCTCTTCCGGTTAATGCACAACGATTTTTCAATCGAACCGGTGATGCATTTTTTGGAAGTAAATCTAATGCGGCATAATCACCTGCTGCTTTTAAAGCGGCACGTTTGTCTGCATATTTGGCCACCATTTTCTCACGTTTACGCTGACGGGCTTTTACTGATTCTTTTGCCATAATGTATATTAATTATTTTTTGTGTTTATATTTTTAAAAGGCATTCCCATTTCTTTCAACAATTCGTATGCTTCTTCATTTGTGCGAGCTGTGGTAACGAATGTAATATCCATACCGCTGATACGTGGTAATTTATCGATATCAATTTCAGGGAAAATAATTTGCTCTGTGATACCGATGGTGTAATTGCCTCGTCCGTCGAATGCTTTTTCACTGATTCCTTTGAAGTCTCTTACACGCGGTAATGAAACAGATACAAAGCGATCTAAAAAGTCGTACATATTTCTTGCACGTAAGGTAACCTTCGCACCGATAGGCATATTCTTTCTCAATTTGAAATTGGATATATCCTTTTTCGACATGGTTGGTATAGCCTTTTGCCCTGTGATATTGCTCATTTCATCAATGGCTACATCAATTAGTTTTTTATCGGCTACAGAACCTTTTACGCCTTGATTAAAACAAATTTTTACTAATCGTGGACATTGCATAACGCTGCTGTATCCAAATTTTTTCATCAACGCAGGTACAACTTCTGTTTTGTACTTGGTTTGTATTCGTGGTGTATATGTTGTTGTTGCCATGATTAAATTACCTCCCCTGATTTTTTAGAAATTCGTGTTGCTTTACCATTGGTTCGATCTGTGCGAACTTTTGTTCCGGCTTTTGCTTTCGCATCCCACAACATTACATTCGAAATAGCAATAGGTGCTTCTTCTTTAATAATAGTTCCTTGCGGGTTTTGCGCATTTGGTTTTTTATGTTTTGTTTTAATATTCACACCTTCCACAATAATGCGGGGGCTGATATCATCTGTGATCACAGAAAGAACAGACTTGGGTGTGTTACGGTCTTTATCAGCACCCGTAATCACAACTACTTGGTCTCCTTTCTTTATCGAAAATTTTGTTTTAAATCTATTTTTCATTCCTCAGTATTTATTTTATTAAAGCACTTCCGGTGCTAATGATATAATTTTCATGTATCCTTTATCTCTCAATTCACGTGCAACAGGTCCAAAGATACGGGTACCTCTTGGTTCATCTGATGCATTCAAAATCACTACGGCATTGTCATCGAAACGGATATATGAACCATCTTTACGACGAAGCTTATTT
>JANNYV010000530.1:0-4670 GCA_031410275.1 Bacteroidota bacterium | reverse complement strand
AATGTTCCTCGTTTAGTTCCAAACTGGACAGCCCCTATCATCGTTGGCCGTCATGCATTTGGTGATCAATATCGCGCAACCGATACCGTCATTCAAGGGAAAGGAAAATTGACGATGACGTTTACACCTGAAGATGGTCGTGAAGCGCAATCATTTGAAGTCTATAATTTCAACGGAGATGGCGTTGCCTTATGTATGTATAACACAGATGAAAGTATCAGCGGTTTTGCAAGAAGCTGTTTCAATATGGCATTGAGCAAAAATTGGCCTTTATATCTTTCAACAAAAAATACTATTCTTAAAAAATATGATGGCCGCTTTAAAGATATTTTTCAGGATATTTTTGAGAAAGAATTTAAAACACAATTCGATGCAGCCGGTATTTCCTACGAGCATCGTTTAATTGATGACATGGTTGCATCGGCTTTAAAATGGCATGGCAATTTTGTATGGGCCTGTAAAAATTATGACGGCGATGTACAAAGCGATACTATTGCACAAGGCTTTGGCAGCTTGGGTTTAATGACATCTGTACTTATTACGCCTGACGGAAATACCATGGAGGCCGAGGCGGCACACGGAACAGTAACCCGTCATTATCGCGATCATCAAGCAGGGAAGCCAACCAGTACAAATCCTATCGCCTCTATTTTTGCATGGACACGCGGATTGGCATTCAGAGGAAAGTTAGATTCAAATCAGGCATTGATCGATTTTTGTCAGCATCTCGAAGAAGTTTGTATTGAAACTGTTGAAGGTGGTATTATGACAAAAGATTTGGCAGTTTGTATTCACGGTAATAAAGTAACTCTCGGGGAACATTATGTCAACACAGAAAATTTCTTAGACGCATTGGACAAGAATTTGAAAGTAAAAATGGGCGAGTAGGGGTTTTGATATTCTACTGCTTGTGATAAGTAATTGAATACTAATTAGGGTCTGCTCATAAACTGAAAAGAAAATTTTAAACACATAGGCACATAGCAAACAAAGGGTTTTACATAGATTCTATGTTGTATTTCTATGCTTCTATCTTACTATGTGAGCCTAAAAAAATCGCTTATTTTCATACTAATTTTGTTGCAAAGTAATTTAGTTGATTTATTAAATTCCATTCAGCAAATTTAGAAATTATCTTTGGTATGCCTGCCGTAGCGAATGTAATAGAGTTAATGAGCAAGCCCAAATTAGACAACAATTCTCAACTTCGCATAATTCAGCATTATCTTTTTTTCACCCATCGTACCAAAATTAATAGTGGCTACCTGATTGGCAATAGAACCTTCCATTGTAATAATATTGCCAATTCCAAAACGTTGATGCTCGACCTTCATGCCTGCTTTCATTTTACTTGGTTCATCCGGAACAAAATCTGAAGCAGACTGATATTGAGATGCCGGTTTCGAAATTATTTTTTTCTGCTGAATGCTGTCATCTTTCGAAGGTGATGATTTTACAAACGTAGTTTTGAAAGTTGGTTTTTCAGCCATGCTGCTATCAACTAAAGTCTTTGGTAATTCATCTATAAACCGACTTGGCTCATTCGAAATAAGACTGCCGAACCGGTAACGGTTATTGGCAAAACTAACCCATACTTTTTCTTTTGCTCTGGTGATAGCCACATAAAATAATCGTCGCTCTTCTTCCAAATCTTCGCGGTCATATAAACTCATACTACTCGGAAAAATATTTTCTTCTACCCCCACTAAAAATACAATTGGAAATTCTAATCCCTTGGAGGCATGCACTGTCATCAGTTTTACAACATCCTCTTCTTCACCATTATTTTGATCGGCATCGGTGAGTAAAGTAATTTGTTGTAAGTATGAACCAAGGCTTCGTTCAACCACTTCGCCATCTTCGGTAGGTGTTTCTGTATATTCTTTAATAGAATTTAAAAGCTCCTGAATATTTTCATATCTGTTTAATCCCTCAACAGTTTTATCTGAATAAAGCTCTTTGATAATACCACATTGTTTTCCCATTTCATACGCCACTTCATACGCATTTTTTTTGCTGAGTAAACTTTGAAAATGTTTAATAGCGATTACAAAATCTTGTATGGTTGTCAGCGTTCCACCTTTAATACCGGCTTCACTTGCATGACAAAGCGATTCCCAAAATGTTTTGTTTTGTTCCTGTGCAACCAACGAAATTTTATTGAGTGAAGTGGTACCAATTCCGCGAGCCGGGTAATTGATAATCCGTTTTAAACTTTCTTCATCCTGTGGGTTTACTAATATTCGCAGGTAAGCAACATAGTCTTTAATTTCTTTTCGTTGATAAAAAGACATGCCACCATAAATTTTATATTTAATACTTAAGCGTCTCAACGATTCTTCAAAGGCTCTACTTTGCGCATTGGTCCGGTAAAGAATGGCAAAGTCTTTATTGCTGAAATGGTTTCTCAACTTTTGCTCGATGATGGCATCTGCAACAAATTTTCCTTCATCATTATCAGTGAATGAACAAACCAATCTTATTTTATCGCCCGATTCCTTGTCTGTCCACAATGCTTTTTTAATTTGATTTTCATTTTTTGAAATAACCATATTGGCCGCATCTAAAATGGTGCTGGTACTCCGGTAGTTTTGTTCGAGTTTAATTACTTTCACATCATCATAATCTTTCTGAAACTGAAAAATATTTTCCATGCTGGCTCCGCGGAATGAATAAATACTTTGCGCATCATCACCGACTACACAAATATTTTCATTGAGTGCTCCCAATAATTTTACAATATGGTATTGCGCTAAATTAGTATCCTGGTATTCATCGATCATCACATACTGAAACTTGTGCTGATACTTGGCAAGTGCCTCAGGAAAATTAGTGAGAAGGATATACATATTCACAAGCAGGTCATCAAAATCCATCGCTCCATTTTTAAAACAACGTTTACTGTAGTATTCAAATATCTCTCCGATTAATGGCCGGTTACTTCGTGCATCTTCTTGCTGGATAGTATGGTCTTCTTTGTATTCTTTATAGGTATATAAATTATTTTTTGCCGATGAAATCCGATTATAAATAAAGGACGCTTTGTATGTTTTGTCATCCAAATTCATTTCTTTTACAATTCCTTTAATCACACTCTTTGCATCCTCAGTATCATAAATAGTAAAGTTGCTTGGATAACCAAGTCGTTCGGCTTCTACCCGTAACACTCTCGAAAAGACAGAGTGAAATGTGCCGATATATAAATTTCTCGCTTCCCTGTTTCCTAAAATATGTTCTATCCGTTCTTTCATTTCCTTGGCAGCCTTATTGGTAAATGTCAATGCCAATATTCGAAATGAATCAACTCCCTGATAAATTAAATGAGCAATTCTGGTTGTTAATACTTTTGTTTTGCCGGAACCTGCGCCGGCAACTATCATCAATGGGCCTTCTGTGTGAAGAACAGCCTCACGTTGAGGCTCATTTAAAGGCAATAAATAATCATGCATGAGGCAAATATAGACAATTTGGAAATTTGGGAATGAGAGAATTTGAAATTGAAATTTATCTCAATTCATAACTTACCTTACAACTTAGAATTGGAAATAAGAAATAAGAAATAAGAAATGAGAAAGGAAGAGGCTTTTTCAATCTAGTGAGTTTCCCTGACATCAGACCTCGAACATCGAACATCATCTTTGAAATTCATTCAAAAATATTTTTGTTTATTCAAATCAAAAAATTACCTTTGCCCTCCGTATTTTCAAAAAAAATAAATTTAAAACTTTTTAAAAACTAATAAGATGGCAAAAGAGACCTTCAAAAGGGATAAACCCCATTTAAACATTGGAACAATTGGTCACGTGGATCATGGTAAAACTACATTAACAGCGGCAATTACAGACGTATTATCGAAATTGGGTTTGGCTGAAAAGAAAAACTATGATGATATTGACGGGGCTCCTGAAGAAAAAGAAAGAGGTATTACTATTAATACAGCACACGTTGAGTATTCAACTCAGTCACGTCACTACGCACACGTAGATTGTCCGGGTCACGCTGACTATGTAAAAAATATGATTACCGGTGCTGCCCAAATGGACGGTGCTATCTTAGTAGTTGCGGCTACTGATGGTCCAATGCCTCAAACAAGAGAGCATATCCTATTGGCCCGTCAGGTAGGTGTTCCTAAAATGGTTGTATTCATGAATAAAGTGGATATCGTTCCAGATCCTGAATTATTAGAATTGGTTGAAATGGAAATTCGTGATTTGCTAAGTTCATATGGTTTTGATGGTGATAATACACCTATCATACAAGGTTCTGCAACAGGAGCAATGGCCGGTGACGAAAAGTGGGAAAATAAAATCATAGAAGGTAAACCCATTCCATACCGGATGTTCAAATTGATCTGCCAATTGATCCACCCACAACCAATCCGTTTTTCCGTTACCTCTGGACAGGGCTTATCTCCGTAGCGGCAGTGTTTACTTACATCGTTGTCGCGGCATTTGCTGTATCGTATTTTCATCTCACTCCGCCATCGAATACAAGCTTGTCACCGGCAACTCCTGTTGCCTCGCCTCCGTCAGCATCCGCAACACCCCAGAGGTTTGCCAGCGTTGCCGATGCGCAGCGCGAGGCTGTGAGACGTTACCCGGAGCTTGGCATTGCAGGTTCGAGACTCAACACAGCGTTCACCGCTCGCTACAAGACCTACCAGCAGCAGC
>JANNYV010000529.1:0-2286 GCA_031410275.1 Bacteroidota bacterium | reverse complement strand
AACGCAGCACTTATTTCCTCTTCAGTAGAATTTGTATTCAGGTTTTCGAGTGTAATAAATAATTCGGTTATAATGGTGATTTCCATTTGAAAAAAATGAATCATTGCATTTTTCAATGGTTGAGAATTCTTTACATTGGGCAAATTCTTTACGTACGGAATATTGGTATTTAAATACGATGTAATTTTTTCGCGTAAGGGTTTCAGGGATGCGAAATCTTTTGATTTATATGCTTCATTAAATTGCTCGCCCCAATTTTGACCCATTTTAAAAATAGTATCTGTAATCGAAGATAGTCTGTCGTTCATTTCGATTGGGGTCATTTTTTGACCATACGTTTTTACAGAAAATGTAAGCGCAAATAAGATAAGCAAGAAGGGGGAGAGGAGGTGTTTCATTTTTCAATTTTAGTTAAGAATTTTGTAGAGTAATACGTTGTGCGTTAAAATTAAGTCATGATTCTGTACGAACAAAGGATTGATGAGTGATTTAATTTATAATTCAAATACCATTCCTTCTAATGCAAGATCTACATGTTCAAAAATAGTACCGGCTTCATCAAGAAAGGGTTGCAGGTCTTTATACTTTGATGAAAAATGACCGAGCAATAATTTTTTGACATTCGCTAGACGTGCAATGTTCGCAGCTTCTTTAGCCGTACTGTGAAAACGTTCGATGGCTTTATGTTGACTGTCATCGAGATAAGTAGATTCATGATAGATTAAATCGGCTTCTATAAAATCGTCGCAAATTTCGGGTGCATATTTTGAGTCGGCGCAAAATACATATACTTTATTTGGATGTCCTTCGCTGGTTACCAATTCATTTTTTATGAGCTCTCCGGTCTTCATTATGTAGTCTTCTCCTTCGCATAAATTTTTATAAAAATAGTTGGGTATTTCGTATTGCTGTAGTTTGGCAGGAAGTAGAATTCGCTTTCTTTTTTTCTCTGTAAATTTAAATCCATGCGTTGGCACACTGTGATACACAGGAAAGCAAGACACCTCATATTTTTCGGTATTGATTAATAGGGTACGTTCTCCTTCAATTATATTTCTGTAAATAATTTTAAAACCTAAGGCCCATTTTAATTGACATTCGATAATCTCTTTAATTTCTTTTGGGCAATAAATGTAAAGATCCTTTTCTCGCCCCCATAACGACAAACTGCTGACAAAACCAACCAAGCCAAAATAATGATCACCATGCAGATGGCTGATAAAGATATGATTGATACGCATGCTTTTGATGCCGAATTGTTGCATCCGCATCTGAGCTCCTTCGCCACAATCCATTAGAAATAATTGTTCATGTATTTCTATCACCTGTGAGGTTGGGTATCGTCCGTAAGCCGGCAAGGCTGAGTTATTTCCAAGGATCGTAATTTTCATATTTCAAAAGGCAAGTATACAAATGTAATGATTACATCGTCATAATATTAAAATAGGTATTGAGCTATCGTTTTGTTGGGTATTCTTTTTTTTATCCCTATTTCTTTTCTCCATTTGCGGACTTAAAGTGCCGGTCAAAAACAAGTAGAATTAGAATATATCTTGTGTACATTTGAGCTATGAATGTATTAGTTGATACATCTATCAAAAATTAACATTGCTCGCATGAAATCAAAATTTCTCATAACCTTTATAGCCCTTCATTTTTCTTTACAATTATTTTCGCAACAAGTGCCATATAAAATTGAAACCTCTGAAGGGATTGATATACCCGGTTATACAAATTTGACAACATTGCCATATGGGCCGCATACAATAATTCAAGTCAATAGCAGAGGTACTGAATCATTTAAATTTTTTAGTTATTCGAGTGACCTTAAGTTAGTAAAAGAAAATACTGTAAATTTCGATAAAGCATCGGAGATCGGAAAAGCCTATCATCCGTTTCTTATTAAGCTTAAGTCTAAAAGTTATTTGTTTATGCGAAATATTGATAGGGAAAAACAACTTGACGGAATATCAGCATTAGAATTTTCTCCGGCAAATTTAAATTTTGTTGGTACGGCAAAACGACTTTATACGGCCGAGAGAATTGGTGCGAATCCTTTAGATTATCGACTTCTTGGGAATCCAATGTTAAGGCGTTATGAGTTAGGTCCGCATAGTGCATATGTATGCGGTGACAGTACAAAAATGCTATTTGTATATATGCCCAAAAAGACAGAGCTTAGAGATAAACTTAATTTCGAGAAAATAGGGTTGCAAGTATTTGATGAGCAAATGCAAAAAATGTGGGGAGGCGAATACACGATTCCACATAGTGAATATGATATGG
>JANNYV010000528.1:0-2137 GCA_031410275.1 Bacteroidota bacterium | reverse complement strand
CTCCATTGAGCGATGGTTCTATTACCCCTTCCGATATCTTGGCAATCAAAGGACCTTTTGCTGTGCAAGAATATTTGGTGAATGAAATTCAGGAAGTATATCGTTTACAAGGTGTAAAAATAAATGATAAGCATATTGAAGTTATTGTTCGTCAGATGATGCGTAAAGTTACTATCGAAGATCAGGGTGATACTAAATTCCTTGAGGGTGATGTAGTTGATAAATTAGAATTCCAGGAAGAGAATGATTGGATGTTTGATAAAGTTGTTGTGACGGATGCAGGCAATTCTGAAAAATTAACCCCGGGTCAAATTACAACACTTCGTGAAATACGTGAAGAAAATTCAACACTTCGCAGAGCCGATAAAACATTGGTACAATACCGTAATGCACAACCTGCTACGTCGAGCCCTAATTTATTAGGTATCACAAAAGCATCATTAGGAACCTTCTCATGGATATCAGCTGCTTCGTTCCAAGAAACTACTAAGGTCCTTTCACAAGCTGCCATTGCAGGTAAATCGGATTACATGTGGGGATTGAAAGAAAATGTAATCACCGGGAATTTAATTCCGGCCGGTACAGGTATGAAAGAATTTGAAAACCTGATTGTAGGAAGCAAAGATGAATACGAAATATTGCAAAGTTCGAAAGAGATGTTGCAATTTGATGATGAGGAATAAGATTACGTTATGTAATTTATCTAACATAAAAAAAGTAGAGATGCCCACAAGGTGTCTCTATTTTTTTGTTTACCTGTATACATAAGTTAAGAAATACTGCGGATTGAAAAATAAATAATTCTAAAAAGAATACTACTTTTACATTAAACAATAACATCATCATGCTTACCTCAGTAAAAGGCATATATCAAAATGGTCAAATAGTATTATCTGAGCAAGCTCCCTTCTCAGACACAACAGAAGTTATTGTTACCTTTCTTGAAAATAAAAATAGGAAAGAAAAGCAATTAGCAAAAAATGAAATCCGTTTTGGGAGCTTAAAAGGAAAAGTAAATATTCCTGATGACTTTAATGAACCATTAGATGATCTGAAAGAGTATATGGACTCATGAAAATTTTAATTGACACTCATATACTGATTTGGATTTTAGAAAATAACCCAAGACTTTCTGATGCGCAGAAGACATTACTGAAAGATATAAAAAATGAAATATGCATTAGTCAGATGAGCTTTATAGAGTTAGCTATCAAATTAAAAATTGGCAAGCTTCCTGAATTTATACTATCTATTGCTGATGTAATTAATGAAACTCATATGTCGGGCATCCAAATAATTCCACTAAGTACTGAGCACATCGAAAATTATAAAAACATCCCCTTAGTAGAAAATCATAGAGACCCTTTTGACAGATTTATTTTGTCAGTTGCTTTATACGAAAAATTTTCTGTGATGTCCTCTGATGAAAAATTTAATGAATATGCCGGGCTGATCGACTTGGTTTAGTATGTATAAAAATTGTATAACATAAACTACAAACTATAATAATAGAAGAACTCTCATTTTATACGATATCGTCATCAGCCTAATTAGCATTCATCAAATGCACAAAACGCTGAATCACTCTGAGCCAACCCAATTAAACCAGTCATTAACATCTGTATTCAGATATTTCTTTTTATCATCCTCATGCCCTACTTTTAAACCATGAATAAATCGATGAAGGTTTTGAGCATTCCTGTTTTAGTTGCTGCACTCGGCTATTTTGTTGATATCTATGATTTGGTATTGTTTAGTATTGTACGTAAAAAAAGTTTACTGGCAATTGGCATTGCAGAAGACAAACTTGAAAAGTATGGGCTGTACCTGATAAATATTCAAATGATAGGGATGTTGTTTGGCGGATTGATATGGGGTATTATCGGTGACAAAAAAGGTAGACTATCCGTTTTATTCGGCTCGATTATTATGTACTCTATTGCCAATATTTTAAATGCATATGTGACAGATGTAACTACTTATGGTGTCTTACGTTTTCTTGCGGGAGTAGGCTTAGCTGGTGAATTAGGCGCAGGCATTACCTTGGTTTCTGAAATATTACATAAGGAAAACAGAGGTTGGGGAACCACTATTGTGGCAACAGTGGGTGTGTCGGGCGCCTTGTTGGCAGGCGTTG
>JANNYV010000527.1:0-5272 GCA_031410275.1 Bacteroidota bacterium | reverse complement strand
AAAGACCCTGCGTTAGCAAAAGCACGAATTGAAGCCGCGATAAATAAATTGAAAGAATATCCTGAGACCAATCAGATGAAGATAGGAGCCATAGGATATTGTTTTGGCGGTAGTATGGTATTGAATGCTGCCAAGATGGGCATAAATTTTAAAGGTGTCGTTAGTTTTCATGGTTCATTAGAAGGGGTACCGGCTAGCAAGGGAAGTACGAAGGCAAAAATTTTAGTCTGCCAGGGAGGCGCTGATAAATTTATCAGTAAAGAAGAAATACTAGCATTCAAACAGAACCTTGATTCAGTGAATACTCCTTATCAAATTATTGTTTATCCCGGGGCCACCCATTCTTTTACAAATCCTGAAGCAACTGCCATTGGAAAGAAATTTAATTTACCCATTGAGTACAATGAAGCAGGAGATAAAAAATCATGGAATGATATGAAGGTCTTCCTAAAAAATGTATTTGACTAAATATTGCTCCTATAAAAAAATTGCTGATTTATAATGATATTAAAATAGACGTCGTACTTTAACCCCAATAAAAAAATCATGACATTCAGATTACTTTTTCTATTTCTCTTCAATATACTAATGTCAGTCAATTTATTGTTTGCAGGACCAACAACCTTGCAACAATTTAAACTCGCTCAAACAGATACCGGTCGTGTGCGATTATTATGTGATGCCTCCTTTGAATATCTCAATACACATGTTGACAGTGCGATGTATTTTGCTCAGGAAGCACTTCGTATTTCAATGAATAATGAGAATGCAGATGGCAAATCGAGAAGCCTGAATGCCATTGGGAATGTATTGCTGCAAACCGGTCAGCACGATAAAGCGCTTGAAACCTATTTGAGTGCATTAAAAATTGCAGAGCAATCCGGCGCCGAATCACGCATTGCACAAACCTATTCAAATATTGGGAACTTGTATATCAATCAGGGCGAATACCGACTCCCACTCGATTATCTTTTTAAAGCCAAAGCAATTAATGAGAAAAGTGGAGACTATGATAAACTCACGATTAATTTAGTGAATATTGGTATTTGTTATCAGTATCAAGATATGTTTGATTCTGCTTTGTATTACCTCAATCATGGACTGGATATTACCATGAATAAAAAACTGACCGAGTATGAATGTTCTATTTTATTTTACATTGGAACAGTTTATAATGATCAGCATAATAGTTCAATTGCAAAACGCTATTTCTTTCAAAGTATAGAAAAGGCAAAAGCTTCACAGAACCAAAATATTCTTAGTTCAGCATTACAGGGATTGGGACGCATTCTAAAAAACGAACATTCTGATTCCTCCTTGTATTATGCGAATCTAGCATATGAGATTGCCGCCCGAAACAATTATTATGTAACGAGTATGAATTCTGCCACCTCCTTATATGAACTTTATTTAGCAAAGGGAGAAAAAGATAGTAGTCTCAAATATCTTAAAATTCGGTATGATTTAAAGGACAGCCTTTTTAATTATGAGAAAACAAAACATATTCAAACATTGACATTGCAAGAAGGTTTGCGGCAGGACGAAATTAAATTAGAAAAGGAAAAACAACAGAAGGAGCGAATGCAAAATATTCAGTACATAGGCATTGCTGCCTTTATTCTGAGTTTGTTTATTATCTTAATTATCATGAGTCGAAAAAAAATTAAACCGCAGATAATTGAATTTCTTGGGCTCATTGCGCTGCTTTTATTTTTCGAATTTATTAGTTTGGTCCTTCATCCATATATTGAGCAATGGTCACATCACCGGCCAATTTTCACCTTGCTAATTCTTGTATGTCTTGCCTCTATTTTAGTACCAAGTCATTATAAGTTAGAGAAATTTATAAAGGAGAAATTAGTCAAGCCGAAATAGCTGCTCAACAATCCGGTTCAACAAAAGCAATCATTTTTATTTTATTTACACCAACTTTAAAACACGGTATGGTATTTGATTGCTTGTAACCAAAGTAATTTGTCTGTAAGATGAAGGATAGCGCAATTTTTGAATAAAAGAAATATTAATATATACAATTTAATATTAATATTTTTATAACTTACTGATTTTCAACTATTTAATAATAACATAATTACAAATATTAAAATATAAATATTACCTTTGACCTATTAAAAATATACAGTTATGATATACAACGACATTATCAATAACATAGTGGATGATTATTTAAATGCCTGGAATGGTAAAGATGTAAAAAAAATTCTGGGTATCTTTTCGGAAAACGGAGAATTGGAATCCCCTTTATTTAGCCTTATTAATCCTAATTATACCGAGGAAAAAGTAAGTGGTAAAGAGAAACTTGAATATTCATACAAACTACTTTTTAACAGCCCGGCTTATTCAAAGATGAATAAGATGCGAGTTGAAAAGCATGATAAAACAATTACTACCTATATCAACGGAGTAAATAATAGTATCATTTTAAAATCTACTTTTACCATTAATGAATATGGCAAATTGCAATATCTCACTATTACAAAAGAATAAACAGAAATTGCACCTCACTTGCCAAGAATTGAGTTTCAAATACAAATGCTCTCAAATCAGAAACGGGATTTTCTTATTGTGCTAGCCTCAGTATATTCATTTATTTACCTAAGCTTTCATCTCCATAAACTAATTCCACTGTCGGTAAGGATATGTTTTTGCCTTGATTTGGATTCTCTTTATTTTTTTTGAAGTTGCGTACAAATACCATTAGATATTTTTTTTTAATTGATAATAGCCAACACCCCTTATTTTCACAAGAATAAATTGATGCTTTAGTACTTTTCCCCTCTTGTCTAAAAAAGGAATACAATAAGTTTGTATTCTGTGGTTGTAAAGCATACTACTAGAATAATGAGAATAGAATAGATTGACTTATTTTATTCATTCGTTTATTCTACAAAAAAAGGCTTCTCTTTCGAAAAGCCTTATTGAAAACTATTTTAAAAAAGTATATTAGTACTCTCTTTTCTTATAGCCGCCGCCGCCGCCTCGGTTATTATCACGGTAACCTCCGCCACCGCCACCGGTGCCTTCAGTTTTAGGGCGAGCTTCGTTCACACGAAGTTCAAGACCCATAACTTCTCTACCATTCAACCCATCAATTGCGCTTTGCGCAACGTCATCAGGCATCTCAACAAAACCGAATCCACGGCTACGTTGGGTAAATTTGTCCATAATAATTTTTGAGGAAATCACTTCTCCGAATTCAGAGAAAAGGCTCAATAATTCTTCATCCTTCATTTTGAATGGGATGTTTGCTACATAAATGTTCATTGTATAAAAAATATAAGATGACGAAGATAGTCTTTGTTTTTTGATAAAACCAAATTTTTACACCTTTTTCTTTGCCTTCGAAGCAAAGATAGCATGCATTCGTTTTCCTTCTAGTTTGGGCATTCCTTCTAATGTTCCGAACTCAGCAAGACGTTCTGCAAATTTCAAGAGGATTAATTCACCGCGATCTTTAAACATAATAGCCCGCCCTTTAAACTGAACATAAGCTTTTACTTTATTGCCGTCTTTCAAAAAATTTTCAGCATGCTTTGCTTTAAAGTCAAAGTCATGATCATCTGTATTAGGGGTAAACCGAATTTCTTTTACTTCACTTTTTTGCGACTTGGCTTTGAGTTCCTTTTCCTTTCGTTTTTTCTCGTACAGGAACTTATTATAATCAACCGCTCTGCATACAGGAGGATCTGCTTGTGGTGATATTTCAACTAAATCTACTTCTAGGTCTGCGCAAATACGCAATGCTTCTTCAATACTGTAAACCCCCGGTTCGAGGTTTTCGCCAACAAGTCTGACTTGAGGTAATGTTATTTCACGGTTTATTCGGTGTTCTCTTTCTCTTTTAAAAGGACGTCTAAAATTATTTCTTGGCTGCATTCAAAGTTTTAATGTGTGACAAAAATAGTTTTTTAATTTGATTTGCGATGATTAATTTATGAGAATTTATAGCTGCTAACCATTAGTTGATACCGATTAGCTTATTTCAATTACATTCTCCGCAAATGTCAAACGTCCTGCTGTCTTTTGTTTTATTTCATCAAGTGTAATGCCCGGTGCATGTTCTATACATTCAAAGCCATCAGCCGTTATATTGAAAACGCCTAAATCGGTCACTACTTTTTTAACACATTTCAATCCGGTAATAGGCAAACTGCATTGCGACAACAGTTTAGAATTACCGGCTTTGTCTGTGTGTTGCATAGCTACTATAATATGTTTTGCGCTAGCCACCAGATCCATCGCACCACCCATTCCTTTCACTAATTTTTTCGGCACTTTCCAATTTGCAATATCACCGTTATCTGCGACTTCCATTGCACCTAAAACTGTCAAATCTACTTTTCCGGCACGTATCATACCGAAACTCATGGCGCTGTCAAAAAATGCCGAGCCAGGAAGTGTCGTAATTGTTTGTTTACCGGCATTAATCAAATCTGCATCTTCTTCTCCTTCTTTTGGAAAAGGGCCCATTCCAAGCAATCCATTTTCACTTTGCAAAACAACTTCAACACCTTCTGGAATATAATTAGCGACTAAGGTTGGAATACCAATACCGAGGTTGACATAAAAGCCATCTTGTAATTCTTTTGCAATACGCATTGCAATTTGATTTTTATCTAATGCCATAATTAAAATTTTTGAGGATGCGAAAATACTACTTCGTTTTTAATAGCTACAAGTTAATTTTGATAGAGACCTCACTGGGTAAAAACAACGCATGATTACCTTTATTTTTGATAACGTCTCTAACAATTGTAGATGAGTACGAACTATATAGTGGAGAGCAGGCCAGAAAAATTGTTTCAACCAATGGGTTTAAAATTCCGTTCATATCTGAAATAGATTTCTCAAATTCGAAATCACTCATATTGCGAATACCTCTAAGTATAAAATTTGCATGTATGGTATTACAGTAATCAACAGTTAAACCTTGGTATGAATGCACTTCTATTTTCGCGTTGTCTTTATAAACTTCTTTAACCCAATTTATACGTTGCTCAATACTAAACATCGGCTGCTTACTTGAGTTTGCTCCAACACCAATGACAATTTTATCAAAAAGCGGCAAAGCTCTATTTATGATATTTGTATGACCTAACGTAATAGGATCAAATGTGCCTGGGAAGAGAGCAATGCGCATGATAATTATTTAATTAATAGAGTCAAATTTATATATAAAAATTAAAAGCATACCACATTTCAATAAAGTATCGTTAAGGCAATATAAGAATAGGGCAATTTTCAATCACCCATG
>JANNYV010000526.1:0-2005 GCA_031410275.1 Bacteroidota bacterium | reverse complement strand
GGTAGCTCAGAGCTCGGCTGACGGAGCTCGGAGCTACCCCTTTACTTTTAATTTTGGGCTCCATAATTTACTTATTTAGCTTTTTTAAGTTTTATAAAATTGTATTTTATATGTATTGAAATTTCCACTCCCGCAATTAATTTTATAAAAGTTCATAACTTATGTGTGAAGTATTATCTTTGCGCCCTTATGATAAATATTACATTACCTGATGGCAACGTGCGACAATACGAACAGGGCACTACATCAATGGATATTGCCAAATCGATCAGTGAAGGTTTGGCGAAGAAAGTTTTAGCTGCCGAAGTAAACGGCGAAGTATGGGATGCCTCGCGCCCCATCACGAGCGACTGCTCATTTAAATTATTGACATGGGATGATGACAAAGGAAAAAATACCTTTTGGCATAGCTCTGCTCATATTATGGCAGAGGCTGTTGAAGCCATGTATCCCGGTGTAAAATTTTGGGTAGGCCCCGCATTGGATCAGGGATTTTATTATGACATCGATTTAGGTGATCATCATATCACGGAAGAAGATCTTGATAAAATAGAAGCCAAGATGAATGAATTGGCGAAACAAAATAATGCCTTCGAACGGCAAGAAATTTCAAAGAAAGAGGCAGTGAATTATTTCTTTGAAAAGAATGATGAATATAAACTCGATTTGCTTCATAATCTCGAAGACGGCAATATCACATTTTATAAACAAGGAAATTTTACTGATTTATGTCGTGGCCCACATATCCCATCAACCGGGGTTGTGAAGGCTATTAAATTGACAAACATCGCCGGTGCCTATTGGAAGGGCAATGAAAAAAATAAACAACTGACACGTTTGTATGGGATTACATTTCCAAATGCAAAAATGTTAGAAGAGTATATCATCATGTTAGAAGAAGCAAAGAAACGTGATCACCGGAAAATCGGAAAAGACATGGGCATTTTTTGTTTCGATGATGATGTCGGTCAAGGCTTGCCTTTATGGATGCCAAACGGAACTATTATTATTGAAGAGCTTGAAAAATTAGCTAAAGAAACTGAAGAAGTCGCAGGATATAAGCGGGTGGTGACGCCACATATTGCCAAAGAAAGTATGTACCTCACCAGCGGGCATTTGCCGTATTATGCGGAGAGTATGTTTCCACCGATGGAATTAGACGGAACCAAATATTATTTAAAAGCAATGAACTGCCCTCATCATCATAAAATATTTGATGCGGAGCCAAGAAGCTACAAAGATTTACCATTACGGCTTGCCGAGTATGGCACCTGTTACCGTTACGAACAAAGCGGTGAATTATTTGGGTTGATGCGTGTGCGTTGTCTGCATATGAATGATGCACATATTTATTGTTCAAAAGCGCAATTTGGTGATGAATTCAGAGCCGTGAACGATATGTATGTCAAGTATTTTAAAATTTTCGGAATCGATAAATATGTCATGAGACTTTCATTGCATGCGCCTTCGAAACTGGGACAAAAATATGTAGATGAACCGGAGCTTTGGAAAGAAACTGAAGACATGGTTCGGAATGTGTTGATTGAAAGTAATATTCCATTTATTGAAGTGCAGGATGAAGCCGCCTTCTACGGACCTAAGATTGATGTGCAAATTTGGAGTGCCATCGGAAGAGAATTTACATTGGCAACAAATCAGGTTGATTTTGCACAAGGCAAACGTTTTAAATTGAGTTATAACACTGCTGAAAATAAACCGGATGTTCCGTTAATTATTCATCGCGCTCCACTAGGAACTCATGAACGATTTATTGGTTTCTTATTAGAGCATTATGCGGGGAAATTTCCATTATGGATTTCACCGTTGCAAGTAAAAATATTGCCTATCAGCGATAAATTTATGGATTATTGTCAAGAGGTATTGAGTCAATTAAAAGCAAATGGTATTGCAGAGGAACAAATAAACTGATGCAAGCTAACACCCAACAACAAATACCGCCAATTGTTAATGGCTTGGCTTTTAATATGGCGCCGGATAAAAAAGT
>JANNYV010000525.1:0-4511 GCA_031410275.1 Bacteroidota bacterium | reverse complement strand
CAAGGTTATCTTCATGCGAAATTTAGATTGTGGCAAATGGATATGACAACAAGGCTAGCCGGCGGGAGACTGAGTGAAGTAGTTGGCGAAAAAACATTGTCAATATATAGAGAAGCGCGACGAAAAGGAATGGTGTTTGGCGCGGAAAAATCAACCAACGCAATGGAAGCCGATAGTGCAACAAAAAAAACTATTGATGCATACAGGGATGGCGTGAACTGCTATATTCATTCATTGAAATACAAAACACTTCCACTCGAATATAAACTAATGAGCTTTGAACCGGAAGAATGGACAAATTTAAAAACCGGCTTAATGCTTAAATTTATGGCTGATAAACTTAGTGGACATACAGAAGATTTTGAATTGACATTGGCGAAAAAATTATTTAGTAATGACTTTAATTTATTGTATCCCGAAAGGTTGGATGAAGAGTTTCCGGTGGTGACAAGCGGTGCTATAAAAACCGAAATTCGAAGAATTAAATTCGAAGAGCAAACAATGAAATCCGAACATCATCAATTGAGTACTAACTCCCATACATCAGACATCGGACATCGAACATCGGTTGCTCACCGAACATCTGATGACGGCATTGGTAGCAACAACTGGGCACTCTCCGGTTCAAAGACTGTCAGCGGAAAACCACTACTTTGTAATGATCCGCATTTGCCATTGAACCTACCGGCCATTTGGTACGAAAATCAAATCACCACACCAACGATGAATGTATATGGTGTATCATTACCCGGAGCACCACACGTAGTCATTGGATTTACCGATAGTATTGCATGGGGGTTTACAAATGGTTACCGCGACGTAAAAGATTTTTATACCATACAATTTAAAGATGCATCAAAGAAAGAATATATATTGGATGGACATTATATTCCTTCAGACATCAAAATTGAAACCATAAAAATAAAGGGGTTGGCTGATTTTAAGGATACCGTTGCTTATACAAAAATGGGTATTGTACAATATGATGAATCATTTCCGAAGATAGGATTTGAACATCAGAATTTTGCCATGCAATGGATGGCCCATAAAGGAAGTAATGAATTGAAAGCATTAGTCAATTTAAATAAAGCGAAAAACTATGAGAATTATGTGCAGGCCATACAAGACTTTCAATGTCCGCATCAAAATATTGTATTTGCTTCAGCCAATGGTGATATTGCCATATGGAGCCAGGGTTTATTTATTCATAAAAAAGCAGAACAAGGACGATTTATTGAAGACGGAGCAGTTCTTAAAAATGCTTGGGGTGAACAATTAAATGAGATGTTGAACCCGCATGAATATAATCCTGAAAGAGGTTTTGTACTTAGTGCGAATCAAATTAATACAGATAAAAATTATCCGTATTATTATAATGGAATTTTTACAGAAGAGCGAGCAAAACGATTAACCCATTTACTTTCAGCAGAGAAAAAATATACAGTGCAAGATATGATGAAGATCCAAAACGATACCTATTGGCAAGATGCATCAGAAATAGTACCTGTGCTTTTATCACATTTAAATACATCGACATTATCAGCATCACAACTACAAATTTTGAATGAGTTAAAAACTTGGGACTTTTATACATCACCCGAAAGTAAAGTACCTATAATGTATGATTGCTGGTTTAATCAATTAGAAACCGATCTGTATGATGATGAGTTTGGTGCGAAAAGAGAATTGTTTAATTACCCTAAGGTGAGGGTCACCTTGCAATTGCTGACGGAATATACTGCTTGCAAATTCTTCGATGATATTCGTACACCTCAAATTGAAAGCATGCAAGACATCATTCAAAAATCATTTTTAGAAATGAGTAGGCAATATGAATCAGAAGAAAATAAATATTGGTATCAGTATAAACATACCACTGCAGAACATTTAGCAAAGATTCCGGCCTTTTCTGTTCCCTGTATAAAAATTGGTGGAGGTCATGGCATTGTCAATGCGGCGTCTGCCAAAGACGGCCCTTCATGGCGAATGATTGTACATTTCACCAATCCAATTGAAGCCTATGGTATTTATCCCGGAGGTGAAAGCGGAAATGTCGGGAGCCCTTATTACATCAATATGCTAGGCAATTGGGCTGAGGGAAAATATTACCGTTTACATTTTGCACATACTCCAAATGATATTAAAGAATGACGAAACTCATCATTACTATTTTTTTAATTGCCATCATCAATTCGGTTGCCGAATTTTTTCTACCTTGGTGGATATTGGCGATTGTTTGTTTTGCCATTTGTTATGTTGCCAAACTCACAACGAAGCAAAGTTTCTTCGCAGGATTTTTGGGTATCAGTATGAGTTGGTTGATTTTAATTTTACTTAAAGACATTTCAAATCATCATATACTCTCCACTAGATTGGCGAACTTATTTTCCTTTGGTGGAAATTATTTTCTGTTTATACTTGTGAATGTATTGATTGGTGGATTTGTTGGAGGCTTGAGCGGATTATGTGGAAAGGCATTTCAATTCGCTAATAATAGTAAAGAATTCAACTAGAAGAATTTACCGAAAGAGAATTGGAATTGCTGTCAATGAACAAATCTCATTGCAAAAGTGAATTGAATTTAACACATACCTTCTTACCCAATATTATATTCAACAAATCCTCAATTTTCATTGATTTGGATTTCTACTCATCTTTCGTACTTTTACAAGAATAACAACCTATGAATTCTCTGTAGGCTTACAGGCAAAAAAATAATTGAAATCAACAAATAGTATGGCGAAAAGCAATATAAGAAAAAGCGGCAAACCTGACTTTTCTTCTTCCTCTGTTACGGGAAAATTAGATGTAGCAAAAAATGGAATGGGCTATGTCACCGTCGCCGGAAATCCTGTCGATATAATCGTTAAACGTGAACATCTCAAAAGCGCCATGAATGGCGATACCGTAGAAGTAACTATTATCACAAGAAGTAAAACAGCAAAGCGGCTTGAAGGTATGGTCAGCAAGGTTATCAAACGCGGACAATCTGAATTGATCGGTACCATACAAATGAATGCCAACTATGCCTTCGTGATTCCCGATAATATAAATTTTACCAAGGATGTTTTTATCAATGAAAAAAATAGTAAAGGTTTAAAAGAAGGCGACCGTGTCATTGTCCGTATTACAGATTGGAGCGAGAAACTTAAAAACCCTCAAGGCGAAATTTTAGAAATTATTACAGCCGATAAAGCAAATGATATTGCCATGAAAGAAATTTTATTGCAATCAGGCTTTTCACTCGAGTTTCCTCAGGAGGTCATGCAAGAAGCGGATGCTATTATAACTACAATAGATGAAAAAGAGATTGCAATGCGAAAAGATGTACGCAACATTTTGACAATCACCATAGACCCGCATGATGCAAAAGATTTTGACGATGCCATTTCATTTCGAAAATTAAAAAATAAAAATTATGAAGTAGGTGTTCATATTGCAGATGTTGCACATTATGTAAAACCCAATACAGCCTTAGATTCTGAAGCTTACAGCAGAGCTACTTCTGTGTATCTTCCGGATAGAGTATTACCCATGCTACCGGAAAAAATATCGAATGAGCTATGTTCTCTTCGTCCTCATGAAGACAAACTAACATTCTCAGTGATGTTTCAATTGAATGAAAAAGCGGAAGTGCAAAACTATTGGTTAGGCAAAACAATTATTCATTCAAACCATCGATTTACCTATGAAGAAGTACAAGAAATAATTGAAGGCAAAGACGGTGAATACAAAGATGAGTTATTGATATTACATACGCTTTCACAAACCATCCGCAAAAAGAAATTTGAGAATGGCGCTATTAATTTTTCATCCGAAGAAGTTCGTTTCAAACTCGATGAGAATGGTATACCGGTTGATGTAATCATTAAAGAAAGTAAAGAGTCGCACCAATTGATCGAAGAGCTGATGTTGCTTGCCAATAAAACAGTTTCTGAATACGCTGCTAAAATAAAAATGAATAAAGTAAAAATTCCTTTTCCATATCGTGTACATGATTCTCCTGATATTGAAAAACTAAAATCGTTTGCTTCTTTTGCGGAAAAGTTTGGCCATAAATTTGATCTTTCATCGCCCGAAAGTATTTCGAAATCATTCAATCAAATGATAGTGAAATCAAGTGAATACCCAGAACAGGAAATATTACATACACTCGGTATACGCACCATGGCGAAAGCAATTTACACCACCGAAAATATTGGACATTACGGCTTAGGCTTCGAACATTACAGTCATTTTACATCACCGATTCGCCGTTATCCCGATATTCTTTCTCACAGAATATTATTAGGTTGTATAGAAAATAATATTCAGCCCATTAAAAATCTTGAAGCACTTTGTGCGCATTGCAGTGAACGCGAACGCAAAGCTATGGAAGCAGAACGCGAAGCGAATAAATATAAACAAGTAGAGTTCCTGGAAGATAAAATAGGACAAGAGTTTGAAGGTGTTATTAGTGGTGTTACAGAGTGGGGTATTTTTGTAGAGATTATCGAAAACAAATGTGAAGG
>JANNYV010000524.1:0-10971 GCA_031410275.1 Bacteroidota bacterium | reverse complement strand
TAGTTACTAAGCGTAAGTCATAAGTCATCGAGGCTAAGTGAATGTACTATGCAATGGCAATATGAAATTGTTACGGTGAATTTGCACGCAACTTATAACTCTCAACTTTTCAATGAAAGAACAACTTGTTTTCCTTACGACTTATCCCTCAAATTTCATTTTCAAATTTTCACATTCTACCATTTTCAAATTGGTATTTATTTATACCTTTACAACCTAAATAAAAAAAATGTCTACAGTTGATTTAGTAATGCCTAAAATGGGCGAGAGTATTATGGAAGCCACCATTTTGAAATGGAATAAGCAGGTTGGCGATTTTATTAAAATGGATGAGACCTTGTTAGAAATAGCGACTGATAAGGTCGATAGCGAAGTACCTTCGACAGCCGAAGGAACAGTTGCCGAAATTTTATACAAAGAAAATGATGTCGTACCGGTCGGGAAAGTGATTGCCCGCATAAATGCCGGTGGAAATGGAACCGTATCGACTCCTGTAGCCGAAACTCCACAAGCGGTTCCTAATGTTACACCTGCATCAGCTCAACCTATTGTAAGTGCCGCTCCGGTTGCCATAGCAAGCGTCGGTACAAATAAATTTTATTCTCCATTGGTTTTAAATATCGCCTCTTCAGAAGGTGTAAGTATGTCTGAAATTGAAACGATACCAGGCACCGGAAATGAAGGTCGTGTGACAAAGAAAGATATACTAAATTATGTAGCTCAACGAAAACCTGGCGCAGTAACACAAGCGCCCACAGTTCCTCATGCAGAAGCAAGTGTCGTTGCTTCACCTGCTGTATCTGCGCCCGCAGAATCGGCAATACCTGCAGCAGTAATACCATCAGGTAATGTAGAAATTATTGAAATGGATAGGATGCGCAGAATGATCGCAGACCATATGGTGAAAAGCAAAGCTACTTCACCTCATGTAACAAGTTTTACAGAGGCTGATGTAACTAATATTGTGAATTGGAGAAATAAAATCAAAACACCTTTTGAGAAAAAATTTGGAGAGAAAATTACATTCACTCCTATCTTTATTGAGGCCATTGTAAATTCAATCAAAAAATATCCAATGATTAATTGCAGTCTTGATGGCAATAATATTATTCTAAAAAAAGATATCAATATCGGAATGGCTGCCGCATTGCCAACAGGGAATTTAATAGTACCTGTAATAAAAAATGCAGATACGAAAAATCTGTACGGCCTTACGAAAGAAGTCAATTTATTGGGTGGAAATGCGAAAGCAAATAAACTAAAGCCCGACGATACACAAGGCGGAACATTTACCATGACCAATGTAGGAACCTTTGGCAGCTTGATGGGAACTCCAATTATCAATCAACCACAAGTGGCAATATTGGCGGTAGGGGCTATCAAAAAACGACCGATGGTATTAGAAACTCCGCAAGGTGATGTGATTGCGATTCGTCATATGATGTATCTCTCTTTGAGTTATGATCATCGTATTGTTGATGGTTCATTGGGCGCGAGTTTTCTTACCGAAGTTGCAAATGAACTAGAACGTTTCGACAGTAACCGAGAAATTTAATTTCTATGAAAATATATACGCACGAAGAATTGGAACAGGAATTAAAAACATTGCAAGGATGGTCAGTGAATAATGAAGCAATTGAAAAAACATTTCTGTTCAATGATTTTAAACAAGCACTGGGTTTTATTGTACAGGTAGGTATCTTAGCGGAACAAGCTGATCATCATCCTGAACTGTTGAATGTTTACAATAAAGTAGTAATTCGGTTAAACACACATAGTGCAAAAGCAATTACCAATAAAGATGTGGAGTTGGCCGGGAAGATAGATTTAATAAAATGAGGCAATTTGAAAATGAATGCTGCATTCATCACGACCGTAACCTACTATTTTCGATCTAAACTAGCTAATCTCCTTCCTAATTCTGCTAAGGCTTTCAGGCTTAATACCCAAATATTTTGCAATCATATGTACCGGTATTTGTTGTACTAATTCGGGACGTTGAGCAAGTAATTCATTGTATCGTTCCGTTGCTGATTTTATTAGAAAGTCTTTTTCACGGTTTGTCTTGGTAATATAATAATGCTCAGCAGCTCTTCGCCCAAGTTTGTTTGCGAGCAACGACGTGTTATATGCTTCTTGCATATCCCTGTAATGAATAATTTCAACCTCGCAATCTGTTAAGGCTTGTATTTCAACGTTAGAAGCTTGTTGTGTAATAAACGAAGTGTATGAAGAAAAGAAGCTGTTAGGGAAAAAAAAATCGAGAATACGTTCCTCACCATCTCGTTGCATACTTATTTTAACAATACCACTTAATAGAAAATAGGCATTTTGTTCAATATGATTGTAATGTGTGATTATGGTATTTTTTGAAATGGATTTGAGAAATGTTGGAAAAGGCAAGTCATCTTCTAATCGAAAATTTGAATCAATTTGAGAAGCAATAAAATGTTTGATTGAAATATCCATGACAATACAAATATACTCGACTATTGCATTCCCAATATCTTAAATCTTCTGTATATATTTGTTGCTATGGGGCAAAATTTTAAAATGACAGCCAAGACCTTATTCGGCTTTGAAGAATTATTGGCAAACGAATTGAAGCAATTAGGCGCATTACATATTCAGCAAGGTCTTCGAATGGTAAGTTTTGAAGGTGACAATGGGTTTATGTATAAAGCCAATCTCGCTTGCCGTACCGCGATTAAAATTTTGAAACCCATTCATTCATTTAAATTGAAAAATGAACAGGAGCTTTATGATGGCATATTTAAAATCGATTGGTCCCAATATATGAATGAGGAGCAAACATTGGCAATTGATGCAACTGTATTCTCTGATTTTTTTACTCATTCAAAATATGTTTCGCTGAAATCGAAAGATGCGATTGTTGATCAATTCCGGGAACGGAAAGGGAGCAGACCAAATGTTGATATTGACTCGCCTGATTTAAGAATTAATATTCATATCAATCAAGATGAGTGTACAGTTTCATTAGATAGTTCCGGCACATCACTTCATCAACGTGGTTATAAAACAGCTACGAATATTGCGCCCATCAATGAAGTGTTGGCAGCAGGATTATTACTGCTTTCAGGATGGGATGGGCAATGCGATTTCTTAGACCCTATGTGTGGTAGCGGAACAGTATTGATTGAGGCCGCCATGATAGCTTGTCATATTCCGGCAAACATCAACAGAAGAGAATTTGCCTTTGAGCGATGGGCAGATTGGGATGAGAAATTATATGAAACTATCAAAGAATCTCTATTGACTAAAACGAGAGAGTTTCAATATTCTATTAAAGGAAATGATATTGATATAACCGCGATTAAGAAAGCAACAGACAATGTAAAGAATGCGAACTTAGAAGAGTATATTCAAATTGAACAGGATGATTTTTTTGATACAAAAAAAATGGGAGAAGCCAAATTACACATACTCTTTAACCCTCCATATGATGAGCGTATCGGTATTAAAACCGAAGAGTTTTATGAAGATATTGGAAATACGCTGAAACGGCATTATCCCGGCACCAATGCATGGCTGATTACTGCAAATTTGGAAGCATTAAAGTTTGTGGGATTAAAACCATCTCGTAAAATAAAAGTATTCAACGGTGCATTGGAAGCACGTTTGGTAAAGTATGAGATGTATGAAGGGAAGAAAAAATACGAAGCACGAGAATAAGAGATTGGAGATGTGAGATTACAGCTATGAGATTAAGGAGAATGCCTAATCAAGTACTCGTTGTTTTCCTCCTTGACATTTTATATTAATATGGAGTGCCAAATTTCTTTTAAGATATGTTTAAGCTAAATAAATTTTGTTGCACGATATATATTTATTTACTTTGTAATTCAAAGTACTTTTATATCATGAAAAAAAATATCATTATCCCGCAAAGGAATTACTCGTTTCGTGAAAAGTTTATTGTGTATTTGCTAGGAAAATCAATTCAAGTGCATGCTCAGGTAAAACTCAAACGAAAACCCTGGGGATTGAAAACAGAACAACTCGTCAACTATCCTCCGAACTCCTTGGGCAAAGTATTGGGTGATTTTCTGACAAAGGAAAAACTGCAACCTATTGATAAACTCGAACGCCATGATGTATTTCATATTTTGCTAGACTACGAAACAGATTTGAAGGATGAAGCAGGATTATATTTTTTCCTTTTCGGGAATGGCAAAAAATCATTATTCGCTGTTGGCACCGTTTTATTTTCGGCAGTCATGTTTCCTGAGCATTGGCAATTTTTATACAAGCAATATAAAAGAGGGCAACAGGCTTATCCAATCATCTCGCTGAAATTTCAGGAATTGTTATTTGACAATTATGAGGATTTAAAAAAAGTTGTATTCAGAGAGCCAATCGAAAATATTAATTTATTAAATAAGCTTGTTTCAGGGAGGCAGAGGGCATGAAAGGCATAGATTGTAAATAATACAGCAGACAGTTGTAAGTTGAGAGTTGACGTATTGCTCATTGAAATTGCTAATTACTTATTGCCTACCAACAACTTCTATCCCAACACATCCTCCATGGTATAAATTCCTTTTTTATCATGCAAAAACTCAGCGGCTAGCAAAGCGCCCGTGGCAAAGCCTTTCCGACTATGAGCCGTATGCGTAAGTGTAATACTGTCAATATCAGAATCATACTGAATGGTATGCGTACCCGGTGCAGGATCTATTCGTTTTGAAATAATTGACAATTCTCTTTCATTTGATGATTCATTATTCACCCATTTATCTTTTGTATCAAAATTTTCTATGATGGCTTCTGCTAATGTCACCGCGGTACCACTAGGTGCATCCTTTTTTTCGGTATGATGTATTTCTTCCATACTTACCTTATACTCTTTATGGGTATTCATCATAGCAGCGACTAATTTATTTATTTTAAAAAATAAATTGACCCCTATACTAAAATTACTCGCGTACAAAAAGGCTGTATGCTGCGCTAAACAAATTTGCTTTGCCTCATTTAAATGTTGTAACCAGGCAGTACTTCCACAAACAGTAGGCACACCGACTTCTAAACATTTTTTTACATTTTCAAAAGCCGTATGTGGTGTACTGAATTCAATACAAACATCTGCTTGCTGAATATTCTCTTTGGTGAATGAATGAATATTTTCCCTCGAAATTTTTAATACAATTTCATGCCCTTTGCCAAGCGCAATTTCTTCAATTGCTTTTCCCATTTTCCCATAACCTATTAAGGCGATCTTCATTCGTTGGTTTTTTAATGTAAACAAACACTCAACTGCAAGCCCATTTGCTTTTGAGTATTCAGATAAGGTGAGGCGCGAAAGCTGATATCTTTACTCATATCAAAACCTTTCAAATGAGCGGCTATAAATGCATCCAATATATTCAACATGTATCCGACACTAACGGCAAGAACCGAATATTCAAGATATTTTCTGTACCCATCACGCAATAGTTTTACATCACTCACCGTATATTTTCCAAGGGTGTCAGGTGTCTCAGGATTATTATCAATCATACCAATATAGGCTTTCCGGTATTTAGTATAATCGTTATAGTTACTAATTGTGAACCCTATTGCAACGGCTTCACCGACATACACTAAACCCGCCTTCCAATATTGTTTATTATAAATCTGACCGAGCCCTGGAATACAGGCTGAGTATAATCCTGCCCGTTTGGGGTTTGGTTTTTTTGTATTGAATTTGAAAATCGAATCCGGGAAATTTTTTACAATGATAGGTTCATTTTTCGCTTCAGTATCTGTGCTGTCAATAGTCTGAGCAAAGGATGATTGAGCAAACAGCAGTAGGATTGCAATCAAAAAAAGAGTATGTCGTGAAACCAATAAACTACATTTTACTTCCGGCATCTGCATGTGCATTCATTTTCTTAAATACTCATTTTATCTAAAATTCGTTCAAGGTCTGTATCGTTATAAAATTCTAACGTAATAGTTCCCTTCCCATTTTTCTTTCTATCTAAAATTACTTTGGTGGAAAGGTGCGAAGCAATTTGATCCTCAATTCGCTTGTATGCAGGGGCCAATGTTGCCTTTGTTTTTACAGATGATGCTGAACCTTGTGTTGATTTATTTGCTGTGATATTTTTTATCAACTCTTCTGTTGCTCTAACCGAAAGCTGTTTCTCTTTTATTTCTTTTGAAGCGAACAATTGTTGCTCAATATGCTCGAGACCTAATAATGCACGGGCATGCCCCATACTCATTTCTTTATTCCGGACAGAAACCTGAATAGAAGGAGGGAGTTTTAATAAACGAATATAATTAGTAACTGTACTTCGTTCTTTTTTCATTCTGTCTGCAACTTCTTCTTGTGTGAGATTGCATTCAGTCATCAATCGTTTGAAAGCTAACCCAATTTCAATGGCATTCAAATTTTCCCGTTGCAGATTTTCAATGAGTCCCATTTCCAATATCTCTTGGTCATTGGCAATACGCACATAGGCTGGTATATCGTGCAAACCGGCCATGGCTGACGCTTTAAAACGTCGTTCCCCCGAAATAAGCTGGTATTTTTTATTGGCTAATTTCACCACCGTAATGGGTTGTATAATATCATGAAGCTTAATAGACTCAGCAAGTTCTTTTAACGGAATTTCGTCAAATGTTCGACGAGGTTGTTTCGGATTTACCTCGATCAATGCAAGTGGTATACGGGTAATACTTCCAACCAATACTTCATCCTGATTTATCGGAACTTTATTAAATGCACTCACCTCGTCTTTGATATTGCCAAGCAAGGCACCTATGCCTTTTCCTATTTGTGCTTTGGTATTTGGTTTAATGCTCATTCTGTTCTATTTCAAAAGTTTTGTCAATATTTTTTATCCTTGTCAAATCATTGCGTTGTAATATTTCTTTCGCAAGATTTAGATAATTTAAGGCCCCGGTAGATTCAGCATCATACAGAAGTACAGGTTTGCCAAGACTTGGAGCTTCACCCAAACGAGTATTTCGGTGAATAATCGTATTGAAAACAGAATCGTCGAAATGATTTTTCACTTCTTCTACTACCTGATTAGAAAGTCGAAGTCTGCCATCATACATTGTCATCAGAATACCTTCGATTGCTAATCTATCGTTTAATTTAGATTGAACTATTTTAATCGTATTCAATAATTTACCCAATCCTTCCAAGGCAAAAAACTCGCATTGCACCGGAATAATAACACTATCGGCAGCCGACAATGCATTTAAGGTAATCAATCCAAGGGAAGGCGAACAATCGATAATAATAAAATCGTATTCCTGACGAATTTCTGCCAAAACCTGTTCTAACTTTCGTTCTCTTCCCGGGTGGTTTATCAACTCTATTTCAGCACCCACAAGATCCAAATGCGACGGAAGAAGCGAGAGGTTGGGTGTTTCCGTTTTGAGTATGACTTGTTTAACTTCAGTTTCATTCACTAAGCAATCGTATACACTTAGTTGTATGTTGCGCAGGTCGAAACCATTGCCTGTCGTGGCATTGGCTTGAGGGTCGCAATCAACCAACAACGTTTTATAATCCAGTACTGCCAAACTGCAAGCGAGGTTAATTGCGGTTGTTGTTTTGCCCACACCACCTTTTTGATTTGCAATTGCTATTATTTTTCCCATCAGCTACAAAAATGCTATTAATAAATGGGAAATTAAATTTTTTTTATTCACCAACTTAAAATAAGTCTGCATAAGAATGTGGATAGAAGTATAAAATATGATGAGCGCCGATGGGATTTATCTTGCCGGGCAGCTTGCTAGAAATGACTTCAGTAATTTGATGCCAATTTTTTGGGCATGTCCTGAAAGCGTCCCGTGGCAAAATGAGGTTTTATTCAAATTGGTTAGTAAGGATTCCCCTACTAGACCGCTTCAGGAACAGGCTATTCGCTGCAATACCCTCCCCTCGGCTATCGTGTATCCGCTTTTAAAAATAGATGGTATCCTTGATAAATTTGATAGATTTTTTTAACCCCTTCGACCCTTTTTGAAGGTCCTGGTCTTTGCCCATACTTATTTATTTTTAATTCCTTATTCCCCATTCCTCATGTCTCATGTCTTATTTCTTCTGCCATCCTTCGTGTTTCAAGACTGTCACGAATTAAAACCGCTTAACCTTTTTAAAAGTTATTCTAACATTTAATTAAGTTTTGAAATCGCTACGGGAATTACCTTTAGCCACAATAATTTTTTTATGAAAAAAATATGTTTACTCCTATTCGCAATTTCTCTCTTCTCATCTTCAATTTTTTCGCAAACAAGCGGCTTTACCGGAAGAACATTTGATTCGACCAATATAAAACCCATTGTATTCGCCACTGTTTCAGCCATTCGAAAAAGTGATTCTGTATTGATAAAACATACCCGAACCAATCAACAAGGAAAATTCACCCTAAGCTCATTAGCACCGGGAAAATATATTCTATTGATTGGACATAATAGTTATATCGATTTTGTGGATGATGTGGAGTTGAATGAAAATGACGGATTGAAAAACCTCGGTGATTATAATATGATACAACGCGGACAAGTATTGCGTGAGGTAATCATCAGCAATAGAGCCGGAATAAAAATAAAGGGAGATACGCTTGAATATCTTGCAGATAGTTTTAAAGTTAGGCAAGGTGCTATGGTAGAAGACTTATTAAAAGTATTACCCGGCATACAAGTGAATAAGAAAGGTGAAATCACAGCCATGGGTGAAAAGGTACAAAAGGTATTGGTTGACGGCGAAGAATTTTTTGGTGATGACCCTACAGTAGCGACTCAAAATATACAATCGAAAGTAGTAGATAAGGTACAGGTATTTGATAAAAAAAGTGATCAAGCTGCGTTTACCGGATTTGATGACGGGCAAGAAGAGAAGACTATCAACCTGAAACTAAAAGAAAATATGAACCATGGAGAGTTTGGGAAAGTAGAACTCGGAGCTGACGGAAAAGACCGTTGGCAAAATCAGGCGATGGTGAATTCATTTAAAAATAAACGGCAAATGAGTCTTTATGGATTAATGAATAGCAATGGCAAAACTGGTTTGGGGTGGGAAGATAAAAACAAATATACCGGCGACGGTGGCGGCATGCAAATGGATGAAGATGGCGGCTTTATGTGGACAGCATACGACAATGATGAAGACGGCTCATCATGGGGAAATAATATTCCGGAAGGAAGTACAAAAGCATGGGTTGGCGGGGCACATTACGCCGATAAATGGAATGAGAATAAAGAACATCTCAATACAAATTATTCCTTCGGTAGAATCAACAGAACAAAAAGTGAAAACTCATTGACGGAAAATCTTTTTCCCGGAAATAATTACCAATCGGTTGATACATCAAATTCATTCAACAGCCGAAACACACATCGCTTGACCGGTAAATACGAATTTAATGTTGATAGCAGTATGACCATCATTTATAATCTTACCGGTCGTTTGGCTTTTATAGAAGGGAATAGTTACAGCAAAACTAAAAACACTACCTACAATGAACTACCAATAAGCAGCAGCCTTACAAAGAAGCATGATAAATCAACAACTTCACGTATAAACAATCAGTTGACCATTAATAAAAAACTGAAGAAGACCGGCCGAACCCTTTCATTGAATGCTGCATTTAATTATAATAAAAATAATGCCGATGGCAATATCGAGGGAGAAAACGGATATGTGATTGCGGGTAATCCGATACAGGAAATTGTAGACCAACAAAAGCAGGACGAATTGGTTGCAAACGTACTCACTGCAGACCTTACCTATACTGAGCCTTTGACGAAAAAAATATTAATGAAACTATCATACGGTATATCATCTGATGTCAATCATTCAAGCAAAACAACGATGATTAAGCCAAGCGGATCGGACGATTATTCATCACGCGTAGACTCATTAAGTAGTGATTTTACTTCCAATATATTTGGACAAACAGCTGGATTGGAATTTAAATACAATGAAAAAAAATACAATGTCACCTTAGGAAGTAAAGTCAAGTATTCGATGTTTGATCAACATGATTTGGTGAGAAGCCTTGCCTATAATTATAACCGTCTGAATGCATTTCCGACACTTCGTTTCAATTATAAATTTGATCAATTCAGACGATTTACATTTAGCTATAGCGGTTCTACCAAACAACCAAGTATCAGCCAAATTCAACCGGTGCAAGACAATTCAAATCCGTTGAATATTTATATTGGTAATCCGAATTTGAAAATAGGTTACAATCAAAATTTCAATATTAATTATTTTAGTTATAAAGTATTGTCGAGCAGAAGTATTTACGCAGGTATTTTTGTCAACAATAGTTTCAATAATATTGCCACCAACCGAACCTTAGATGAATTAGGAAGAACCATTAATACGTATAAGAATTTAAATGGTGGTTATACATCAAGCTTATGGGGTGGTATCAATTCCAAAATTCCAAAAACCCCTTTAGAAGGTAAACTAAATATAAATGGTGCTTACAATCATACACCCAATATCATTAATAATGTAGAAGGCAGTACCAATACAATCAGCTTAACATTGACACCCGGCCTTAGCTATTCGAAGGAAGATAAAATGTACCTGAGTTTGGATTTAGAAACCAAATATTCCCAAACAAAAAACAATCTTCAAACCTCTAGGGATATTCGCTCGATAGCTTTTGAGCCCTCTGCTTCAATGAATTTTTATTTACCAAAGAACTTTGAAATTGGTACGGATGCTGATTACGAATATAACCCTGCGGCCGGCCCTTATGCAACTACTATTAAACGATTTATTTGGAATGGCTACATTTCTTACAAAATGCTAAAGGATAAAAATTTACAATGGAAAGCAAGTATCAATGATGCATTGAATCAGAATGAAGGATATGAGCGAACCACGACAAGTAATTATAATACGGAACGAAATTTCGAAACCCTTGGACGATATTGGATGTTAGGATTGATTTGGAATTTCAATTCAGGCCCAATGGCTAAAGTACA
>JANNYV010000523.1:0-1518 GCA_031410275.1 Bacteroidota bacterium | reverse complement strand
TGCCAAATAAAACCCTTTAACATCTTCATCTTTTTTATCAGCACCTGCTTTAGGATCAAAATAAACTCTTAAGATAAATGTCCTGTCAAAAGGAATGTTTCCAATAGGCAATCTCGTAAGCGGGTCTAATTTAACGACAGTTCTAGTTGGTCCTAAGCCATCTTTTAAACCCTCTGGATTATCTGCAGGAATTGTTTTTTGTGCATTCAATGTGATAAACGCACAAATGGTAAAAAAAAGAAAAAAGCACGATTTAGTATGCATCATAAAGACATTTTACAGAAAGTTAAAGCCTTGATAAATCTACAAATAACTTAGTTCAAATATATTGATTTCAATTAAAATTTATATGCCACAAAGTAGTAACATTTTTTTTATTATTCATACCGTTAAAACACCGTTTTTGTAAAAGAATTACGCCTTGGGTTATCCACAGCATTTGTGTATTACGCAAATTTCCCTCCCTTACTTCTACTTCCTGATTTCTATACAATGAAAGAAATTATTCTTTTAACAATTTAAAACTTAGAATCATGGATTCACAAAACTCGATATCCACAAAGCTGGATGTGTACGAAATCGTTACTAACCGCATCATTGATTTATTAGAAGCTGGCACCGTGCCGTGGCAGAAGCCCTGGACTGATTCGGGTGTTCCGATGAACCTCATGAGCAAACGGCCATACCGGGGTATCAACCTCTGGTTACTTCTTTCTCTTAACTATGAACAGAATCTCTTTCTCACTTGGGATCAATTGAAAAAGATTGGTGGCTCGGTTAACAAAGACGAACACGGGCATGTAGTGGTATTTTGGAAAAGCATAAAGAAGGAAGAAGAAAAGGAAAGCAAAGCTGTTCCTATGCTCCGGTACTACAAAGTATTCAACATTGCCCAATGCCGGGACATTCCAAAGAATTTAATTCCTGAATTGGTCAACTTAGCAAGCGATCCGATTTTAGAAGCTGAAGCTGTAGTTAATTGTATGCCTGATAGCCCCTTGCTGATATTCAAAGGGAAGGAAGCCTATTACGATGTATCGAAAGATCATGTTGTGTTACCACAGTTAAAATCCTTCAAAACCAGTGAAGCGTACTACTCTACACTTTTTCATGAGTTGGTACATAGTACCGGCGCAGAAAAACGTTTGGGTAGAAAATCAATTACTGAAATAGCTGAGTTTGGTTCTGAGCCCTACAGCATTGAAGAATTGATTGCTGAATTAGGTGCTGGGTATTTGAACTCCTATACCGGTATCATTGACAAAGGAATTGAAAACTCTGTGGCGTATTTACAGGGCTGGCTTGCAAAGTTGAAGAATGATAAGCGCTTTATCATTTCAGCTTCTGGTCAGGCGCAAAAAGCTGTTGATTTCATACTTGGCAGAAAGGACAATGATGCAAAAGGTGAAGTTGATGAATCAGTAGATGAATCTGTGGTTAGTTAGTAAAACAAAGCCTGTTTGGAAAACTCCAGCAGGCTTTTATTTTTTATAATAAATTTTAATTAAAAAATCTTAT
>JANNYV010000522.1:0-2176 GCA_031410275.1 Bacteroidota bacterium | reverse complement strand
AAGAGAAAAAACAACCGAATAATTATTATGCCATTTATGATAATCCATTATTTACAGCCAATAAAAACCCTTATGAAGATCAAACAAATAGATTAGTAGGTAATATATATGGTATTGTAAACTTTACACACAATTTAAATTTTACTGTTAAGACAGGATTAGACAATTATACAACAAGCAGTACTCAAGTATATGATTTATTGTCATTTGGTAATGATAACAATGATGGCCTTGGGCAAGTGAACAGAAATTCTTACACATTTACTAAAATTTATACAGATGCGATTTTAAGATATAATAAACTTTTTGCAAAAGATAAGATTGATTTATCTGCTTCGTTAGGTTATAATAATTGGGATGAAAAAGGAGAGAATGGTTTTCAACGAGGTCGAAATTTTGCATTACCGAATCTTTACAATTTCAACAATACAAATGACCTATATGCTAGCAATTCAGTAACTGCATTACAAACAAATGCAGTATTTGGCGATGTGGCCTTAGGATTCAATAGTTTAGTCTATTTAAATTTAGGTGGAAGAAATGAATGGTCTACAACATTTGGGAAAAATGGCAAATCATTTTTCTATCCAAAAGCTGATATGTCATTTGTTTTTTCAGAACTGACAAAAGAATTAAAAGTGCTTAGTTATGGTAAAATCCGAGCTGCATACGCACGAGCGGGGCTTTCACCACTTATTTATACAGATAGAAATTACTATACTGCTCCATTCTTTACTGATGGTTTTACGAATGGTAATAGTTTCCCTTTCAATGGTCAATCTGGCTTTGGAGCGTCGCTTGTATATAATCCGGGCAATCTAAAACCTGAAATAGTTACAGGAAAAGAAATTGGTGTAGAGTTGAAATTCATGAAAAATAGATTTGGTATTGAAATAACCAGATATAATCAAACTACAAATAACATTTTGCTCGTTCGTCCAACTTCTCCATCAATAGGTTATCCAAATATGTATGCTAACTCAGGGAAATTAGAGAATAAGGGTATCGAAGTTGCAATTGATTTAGGAATTGTAAAGCAGAAAGATATCAGTTGGAATGTATTCGCCAACTATTCAAAAAATAAATCAAAGGTATTGGCATTGGCTGAAGGTGTATCTGAACTATCTATAGAAACAGGCTTTAATTCTATTGGATCTTATGCGATTGTAGATCAGCCTTATGGAGTATTCTATGGTACAAAATGGCAACGAGATGCTGCAACCGGTCAAATGCTAATAGGTGCAAATGGCAAACCTCTTGTTGATCCAATTACAGGTAATATAGGAGACCCTAATCCTGATTGGTTGATGGGTGTTGGAAGTAATCTTACTGTAAAAGGCGTTAGCTTTTCATTCTTATTTGATATTCGAAAAGGTGGTGATATCTGGAATGGAACTTATTCCCGTTTGCAACGAATTGGACGAACAGAGGAGTCTGCTGATAGAGACCATACATATATAGTTGATGGTATTTTTGCACCGGGTACTCAGAATGCAGGACAGCCAAATAATGTTGCTATTTCAGCAAAAGATTATTTTGGTATTGTGCAAGGTGATGGTGCCGGCTCAGCCGCAGAAAATGCAATACAAGATGGTGGTTGGGTAAGACTTCGTTCTGTAAACTTAGGCTATAGATTTGATTTGTCTAAAACTAGCAAGAATATTCAATACATTGACTTATACATTACAGGAAGAAATCTATGGCTTAAAACTAATTATAAAGGAGTTGATCCTGAAACAAGTTTAACAGGCGCCGGTTCAAATATTAATGGGTTTGACTATTTTAATAACCCAGGAACAAAATCTGTTATTTTTGGACTTAAAGTTGGATTGTAATCCTAAAATTAATTAATTTAAAATAATAATAAAATGAAAATATCAATAAAATATATTGTGTTAGTGGCAATAGCTACAACACTAAGTCAATCATGTAAAAAAGGTGATCAATATTTCATCAGCCCGAATTCTCCTTCCGAACTAAGTTTGCCAACAGTATTGGCTGCGGTTGAAGTAGGTACTATGAATTCGTATGAAGGGGATATGGCAAGAACTTCCTCTAATGATTGATATAATTGTGTCCATTGATTGTTAAATTGATCTTCAATCAAACTATAGAACTGTGGATCTTGTGCTTGAAATTGTGCACCCACATTGTGTTGTATTAAAATAGAGGAAGT
>JANNYV010000521.1:0-5353 GCA_031410275.1 Bacteroidota bacterium | reverse complement strand
TGCACCAACGTGTCAATGTAAACACAAGCAATAGGCAAAAAACATTCCACTCTCAAAACAATGAAGCCATTGGCACGAACAATCTTTACTTAGGATTTCAATCCTGAGAAAATAAGAATTGCATCTTCTCTTTTTCTTTTTGTAAATTTTATTCTTTCATGAATCATTATCCCTCTTCGATATCAAGTTGATTTTTTACCCACTCCTTCAGTTTCTCATTTTTAAAATCGAACCAATGCTGGCGATATTCTCCGGAGTCGTGAATGATATACATAAAATTCTTAAAAGGTTTAGCTCCTTTAAGGCTTTGCCAAAGCATCGCTTTTAGTTTGTTTGTAACACTAAGAGTTTCTGTAAATTCTTCCATCACAGAGAATGAATCGCGCGATTCCATACCCTTAATTTCCCGATACGCACTAAAGTTATTTTCCAATTCTTCCAATTCACTTTCCCAAACCGATATGTCCATATCAAAAAATCGATCGGTGTCAGGCACCGCAATAAGTTTGTTTGTCTCTTCATGAAGATAGCATCGAAATCCACAATCTAATTGATCGGCTATTTCATTTATCATTTCCTCCGGTAACGCTTTCATATTTTCTGAATGATTCATCGGTTATTTAGAAAGCAAGATAATCACTTTATAAAATAGAGAAGGAAAAGGGTCAATATTTTTTTGAGAACAGGGTTTCGGCTATCACCTCTCGCCGTTGTTGATAAGCAGCGAAGGGAATGTGCGTCGGCGTACCAACATCAAACTTCAATCGATGCAATTTATTTTGTTGATGAAGAACACCAACAAAAGCAGAAAGGTTCTAATTTCAAATTTGAACTGATTTTAAGGGATGGCTCAGCGTTGGCTTAGAGAAACAATAAGTATTATTTCAGGTTAGAATAAAATTCCCTGTGCTTCTTATACCATTCAAACGCAATTCGCAAACCATCTTTTACAGAAGTGGTGGGAGAATAATGTAATAATTCTTTTGCCTTATTAATTGTCGCCAAACTATGCGGAATATCCCCTTTTCTAAAGTCGCCAAAGATGGGCTCTACATTTGAATTGGCAATTTCACATATATACTTATATAATTGAAGGAGTGTGGTACTTTCGCCAAAGGCAATATTATATACTTGATTCACTGCTTCATGCTGTTCTGTAAACAAGGCTTTGATATTGGCATCAATGACATTCTCAACAAAAGTAAAATCCCTGCTATAACTACCATCGCCATTTATGGTTGGGGCTTTATGATTAATTACCGACTCCATAAATAACGGAATCACTGCGGCATAAGCACCTTGCGGACTTTGGTAAGGACCAAATACATTAAAATAACGTAAGCCGATTAGTTCCATGTTATAAGTCTTTGCAAATACATCTGCATACAGTTCCATCACATATTTCGTAACCGCATAAGGCGATAATGGACGTCCAATAATATCTTCTACTTTTGGGAGTGATTTGCTATCGCCATACGTTGAAGAAGAGGCTGCATAGACAATCCGTTTTATATTCGCATTTTTAGCAGCGGTGAAAATATTGAGGGTGCCTGTTATATTTACATGATTGCTTGTAACCGGATCCTGTATGCTGCGAGGAACCGAACCCAATGCTGCTTGATGACTGACCAAGTCGATATTTTTCATGGCATGTTCACAAGTGATAAAGTCAGTAATATCGCCTTCAATGAGTTCAAGTTTTGGATGTTTCAGAATGTCCTCAATGTTTTGCCGGTAACCGGTTGAGAAATTATCTAATATAACAACCTTGCTTACTTTTTCATGAATCAACAAAGCCTTTGCAAGATTAGAGCCAATAAAACCGGCGCCACCGGTGAGGAGAATATTCATAAATTAGAGGAGCAAAAGTAAGGATGAATTTTATTAGAATGATACATTTTTTTCCTTTAGAAGCTCATAATATAAATGTCTTACATCATTCACTAATCGCGATTTGTCAAATCTGTCTTTTACATGATTATAGCCTTTCGCACCCATAAGCGCTCGTAAGGAATCGTTTTCAGTAAGTTTCAGGAGTGCAGTTGAAAAGCTTTCTGCATCTCCGGAAGGTGTGATGAAACCTGTTTCGTTTTCGAGAACTACATCACGTACGCCACCTACATCTGTTGAAACAATAGGTTTGTTTGCAGCTTGCGCTTCAATAAGTGATACGGGTGTTCCCTCATTAAGTGAAGAAAGCGCTACAATATCAATACCGGCGTACACTTCATCCATTTCGGTCAGCCATGAAGTAAAGGTGACTGTTTCTCTATTCTTATTTTCAGGGAAATAATTATAGGCAATTTTGTATTGATTTAATTGTTGGCATAATGATTTACGTAAATCTCCATCACCCACTATAATAATACGGACTTTCTTTTTTGTTTGATTTAATACAAGTTTGATGGCTTCAATAAATAAGACATGATTTTTCACCGGCACTATTCTTCCTATGATACCAATAGCAATTTCATCGTCCTGAATTTGATAGTCTAGTCTGAATGTTTTTCGCTTTGACTCCTGCCCTGCATAAAATTTTTCAAGGTCGAGCCCAAGAGGAATAACGACCATTTTATCGGGTGCGCAGATATTGAATTGAGTAATTAATTCTTCTTTTTGTTTCGTACTAATGGCAATGACTCTGGTTGATTTTCTTGCTAGATATCGTTCAACCAATAAAAATAAATACGTTTTTAGTTTGCCAAAGTAGGAGTGAAAAACATGTCCATGAAATGTATGCACAATCACAGGCACATGACAGGCGATTGCTGCTAATCGACCAATAGCACCACTTTTCGCGGCATGCGTGTGCACAATATCGGGTTTAAATTCGCGAATTATTTTTTTTATATCAGTATATGCTTGCCAGTCTTTTTTTAAATTGACAGCCCTCATCATCGATGGTATTTCTGTATATTCTAAACCAAGGTTTTTTGCTACAAAACTTCCATCTTCCTCTTCTTCGTCTTTTACACCTACAATAAGATTGGTTTCAAAATCGGGCGCAAGGTATTTCGTAAGATAAGAAACGTTCAATACCGGTCCTCCTAAATTAATTCTATTCAATATGCGAAGTACACGTGGCATTAACTGAATGAAGCTACGATTTTTGAAAATGTATCTGTTAGTGGAATCGAAGCCGTTCGTTCATTTTTAGAATCGGTATCAATAAAATAACCGATGCCATTATGCTCGCCGTTTTTAATGGCAACAAATGAAATCATACCAAAAAAATTCATTGCTGATGATTGAGCCCCTATATTTATTTTAAAACCTGATTTAATTTCATGGCCATAAATCAACTCTACAAAAAGACTATTTCCTCTGTTATCAACTTCAAAAATAGCTTCATTGTTTTCTTGTGCAGTGATACTGTCTAATATGTGTTGGCATCGCAATGCATCTTCAGTAGTATTAAATGTCACTAAAAAATCTCTCGACATCCGTGGTATTGCTTCCTTGAAATAATCCACGCCAATTGTTTTTAAGAATTCAGCATGTTTTTTTAGTCGCCAATAATAGGTAAGATGTAAGTGAGGATTTTGATGTAATCCGGTAGCTATAAATAACCGGGTGTTTTTCAGCGCACAGATATCGGCAATAATTTTATCGTAATATTCAAGTACATTCAAAAGTGGATCTTGTTGTTGAGGACAGTACCAATCAGGGTTTTTGATGTCGCCATCATATACCTTTGAGTTGAACATATAATGATGTTGTATATGAGCGGCAGCATTTAAAAACAGGGAAGAAAAATCGGGTTGATTTTTTTTCCATAGGGAAATGAATGCATCTCCAAGAAAGACATCCAAAAATACAGCTTTCATTCCTTTCTGAGAAAACATACTTGAAATCACTTTTATATATTTCCCGTATTTAGCGACCGGCACAAGAGTTAATAATGAACGCAGAAGCGTTAGCGCTGCACCTGCATCAAGTTTGTTATTTGCATTTTCATTCACTGCAGAAGAAACAGTTCTCGATAATTTTTTCAGCAATTCTGAACCGGCAGGCGTGGTATTTGTCCAGGGGTCTGAAACAAAGAAGACCGGGTTTTTCAATCTGTTTTCTGCATTGAAGGGTGAAATAGCGCCGGTAGACAAACCTTTTTTTTCAGCGATTTCCCATAATTGTTCCAAATCATTTCTGCCAACAATATCTCCCAAACGGAATACCTGATGTTGTTCATAGGTTTTTCCGGTATGTATACTTACCCATTGTATCCAGGGTTCAAGCAATTTGTATTCATTCTCAGACGTGGTTTGTGTATAGCCATATTTTTCAAACAAGGTTTTAAAATTTGGCAGATAGCCTTTGGATATATAAGATTCTATGTAGCTGAAATTGATTTCATTGAGACCAAGAAGGATAATTTTTTTCTTCATGTGAGATTAAACACCTTTGAATAATAGTTTGCAAATATATGTTTTTATTGCTTGTTTGGCTAATTTAGAATGGCATGCATAATTTACTTATATTTTAATCTACTGCCATTCTATTTTTCTTATTCGCTAGTCATATCCATATTAATTATCTTTAGTAATAGTAAAATCTACAGTGATTGCCGGGTTAAATTATTTTTCAATTACAATAAGCAGCAATTTCGTTTGGTCTGTATATTATTTGATATTTATTTGTATTACTAATGTTTCCGCCGACAATTCTCATGGCCTTATCATTAAAGTAAAATTTATTACTTTTTAAATTGCAATTCCCAAATTCTGCGATTGTATTATCGCCCTTTAGCTCTTCTTTAAGTTGTTTGAATGATCCATTGAAAAAGAAATTACAATTCCATATTCTTGGCTCTTCATCTTCTGTCGTGCTTTCTCCTGAAATATGAATAAGTTTTTTGGAGTTGGAGGAGAAACTACAATTGTCAAAAAGAACCCGATTATATTTTTGAATATTAATTAGCCAATTATAATAACCGCTTTGGCCATTATCACATTGTTCAAAACTACATTCAATAAATTTAGTGGCATCTTTCCAATTCGGAGAAGAATAAGCATGAACAACGCACCCAACAATTCTACACTTGAGAAAATTGAAATTTTTATTTTTAACCCAAACGCACCAATTTGAAAAATTGCTGAAGCTGCAATTTGTAAAATACATATTTTCGCAACCGACAGCTGCATCTGAAATTAGGCACATTCCGGCACAATTGCGGACATGAACGTTTGTAAAATTCCCATTTGTACAAGCCTTCCCATTGGATGGCTCGATATCTATACCCGAAGAAGGAGAGCTTACAATAATACCCTTTCCTATGTCAGAAATTATTGTATTTTCTATTGATACATTATTCCCTCCAATCCATGAAACACCTTGTCTTCCGCAGAAAGTAATG
>JANNYV010000520.1:0-1798 GCA_031410275.1 Bacteroidota bacterium | reverse complement strand
CCACTCGGGCAACTCCCGGGATTATAATCAGATGCCAAAGCAATAGGCAAGCCCGCATCAATTATTTTTCGCGCAGGCTGATAATGCATGGCCAGAAAAAAAGCAGCCCCGGGTAATAATGTCGGAATTGTATTTGAATGCAATAAACAATTAATTTCTTCATCATCCATTGTTTCTAAATGATCAACGCTCACCGCATGATGCTTTACACCAACTTGTATACCGCCACTATTGTATAATTGATTAGCATGCACCTTTGGCTTTAAACCAAATTTTACACCTGCCTCTAAAATCCTGTCCGTTTCATCCACACTAAAAAATCCTTTTTCACAAAACACATCAATGTATTCAGCCAATCCTTCATCAGCTACTTTAGGCAACATGTCATCAATAACAAGTTTAATAAAGCCTTCATGATTTTCTCTGTATTCTAAAGGGTACGCATGGCCTGCCAAAAAAGTTGATTTAATTGTAAGGGTCGAGTGTTCTTTTAATTTTTTAATCACTCGAAGCATTTTCAACTCGCCTTCTGTATTAAGTCCATACCCGCTTTTTATTTCAATGGCACCCGTTCCGGTTTGCTTCACTTCATCTAATCGTTGCATAGCTAAATCAAACAATTCTGGTTCACTTGTAGCATTTAGTTTTTTAGCTGAATTCAAAATGCCCCCACCACGTTTTGCAATTTCTTCATAGGTCAATCCGTTTATTCTATCCACAAATTCATTCTCTCTAGCATGTGAAAAGACCAGATGTGTATGAGAATCGCACCATGCAGGCAATACCATTCCATCTTGTACGTTTATTTCATTATCATATTGAAGAGACGAATCAAAGGATTTCATTTCGCCAAAATCTTTTATGATTTCATCTTCAATCAGTACCCATGCATCTTCGATACAAGGTAATTCCTTCATGTCAATTCCCTTAACTATTTTTTTTTGAGTGGAATTGTTTTCTATTTGAACTAATTGTTTGATATTTGAAAGGATTGTCCGCATGTCGCAAAGATAAATAGTAGTTAGTAATTAGTAGTTAGTAATTAGTAGTTAGTAAACCGTTCATAATTGATAGTTGCTTGTTTTTACTCAATAACCTAATAACTCAATATCCAATAACTTAATAACGAATAACTCAATAACCCGTAACTCAATAACCCACTAACACCTTAACCCGTAACCCGCAACAAAACATGAACACCCTCGGAACTCTCTTTAAAGTCACCTCATTTGGCGAATCACACGGAAGCCATGTTGGATGTGTGCTAGATGGTTGCCCCGCAGGTTTGTTGCTTGATATAAATGCAATACAATTGCAGGTTGATAGAAGAAAAACAAATCAATCATCATTTGCCACAGAACGTAACGAAGATGACAGGGTAGAAATTATTTCAGGGGTATTTGAAAATAAAACCACCGGCGCTCCTATTACCATCTTAATAAAAAATAAAGATGCCAACTCAAGCGATTATGATGCACTCAGAAATATATACCGGCCAAATCATGCAGATTATACGAACGAAATAAAATATGGCATTCGCGATCATAGAGGCGGCGGTAGAAGTTCAGTTCGTGTAACAGCACCTTTAGTTGCAGCAGGAGAAATTGCTTATCAATTATTGAAACATGAATGCCTAATAAAAACAACAGCCTATGTATCACAAATAGGAACCGTAAAACTGAAAACTCCGTATCAATCATTAAATTTATCAGCCATCGACAGCTATGAAGTTCGTTGCCCGGATGAAAGTACTGCCAATGAAATGATACAACTTATTGAGGAAATAAAAAAAGAAGGC
>JANNYV010000519.1:0-6724 GCA_031410275.1 Bacteroidota bacterium | reverse complement strand
CTACTTTCTACTTTCTACTTTCTACTTTCTACTAAATACTATTACAACGCCTTCACTGCTCTTTCAAACTGATCACCTCTATCGATATAATTTTTAAATAAATCAAAACTTGCACATGCCGGCGAAAGCAACACGCAATCTCCTTTATCCGCCAACGCATACGCAGCATGCACAGCATCTTCCATATTATTTGTATCAATGATTTCTACCATGCCATCAAAAAAATTGTGAATTGAACTATTATCAACGCCCAAACAAACAATGGCTTTTACCTTTTCCTGCACTAGCTCTTTAATTTCATTATAGTTATTCCCTTTGTCCACGCCTCCGAGTATCAGCACGGTGGGTGCCGTCATAGTTTCTAACGCATACCATACGCTATTTAAATTTGTGGCTTTGCTGTCATTTACAAATTGAATCCCTCGAATATTTGCTATCGTTTCCATCCGATGTTCAATCGCCTCAAATGTCTTTAAGCATTCCCGTAATGTGACATTTCTGATTTCCGCAACTCGTGCTGAAATACCCGCCGCCATTGAGTTGTATTGATTGTGTCTTCCCCTTAACGAAAGATCATTGATAGATATTGAAAATGGTTGTCCATTAAATCGTATCACTAATTCATTCTCGCTAATATAGGCTCCGTCGCTGGTCAGTTGTTCATTCATAGTGAAGTAAAGTGTTTTTGAATTAATCGGGTTGTCTTGTAAAAAGTTTTGTATCGTCTTGTCATCTTTACAGAGTATGAGGTAATCGTCATGCTCCTGGTATTTTGTTATATTAAATTTTGCTTGTGTATACATTCCGAAATCATAATTGTACCGGTCTAAATGATCGGGTGTAATATTCATGATCACCGCAATGTCCGGTCTGAATGTTTTTATATCATCTAGTTGAAAACTACTAATCTCCATCACATACCAAGCTGTTGGGCGAATGACTAATTGTCTGGCAAAACTGTTGCCTATATTCCCAACTACCGATACATTATAACCGGCTTTTTCAAAAATATAATAGGCCAAACTTGTGGTCGTCGTCTTTCCATTGCTTCCTGTGATACAAAGAATTTTACTGTCGCCTTTGTAGCGAAAAGCAAATTCAATTTCACTGATCACCGGGATATTTTTTGCCCGTATTTTTTTAATGATATCGGCTTTCTCAGGAATGCCCGGACTCTTAATAATTTCATTTGCAGCCAGCACAATTTCTTCGCTATGCATCCCTTCTTCAAATGGTATTTCGTTTTGCTGAAGTTCAATTTTATAGTTTTCCGGTATCAATCCTTTATCACTTACAAACACAGAAATTCCTTTCTCCTTTGCAAGCAAGGCCGCTCCTGTTCCGCTTTCGCCACTACCGAGTATGATTAAATCGAAGTTCATGTTTTTGTTACGAGTTACTGAGTTATTCGTTATTAAGTTATTCGTTTGAAGTAAATTCCATCAGGGCGTGCCCTCGCAAAGCCTCGGTCGGGCTATCCGCTACAAGTCCTCGCTCGTTCCTCGCTGCGGGCTTTCCGCTACTATCCCTCACGCTTCTTACCTGAGTGTTCTCACATTTCATTGAATAATATTTTACAATTGTTATGTTCATTTTGTTTGCTCTTTCTACTGACTATCTGCGACTATGACTTACGACTTATGCCTCACTGCAATTTCAACGTTACCACACTCAACACCGCCAACACAATTCCTATAATCCAAAACCGTATAGCTATTTTACTTTCATGATATCCCAATTTTTGATAATGATGATGAAGCGGCGACATTAAAAAAATACGCCGGCCTTCACCATATTTTCGTTTGGTGTATTTAAAATATACAACCTGTATCATCACACTCAAATTCTCAATCAAAAACACACCACAGATTATTGGTATCAATAATTCCTTACGAATAATAATCGCCAATGAAGCAATAATGCCACCCAAGGCCAAACTGCCGGTATCACCCATAATTACTTGCGCAGGAAAACTGTTATACCATAGAAAACCAATACAGGCTCCAACAAAGGCACCAATGAAAATCGACAACTCATCGAGATTCGGTATCGGCATAATATTGAGATATTGTGCAAACGTAAAGTGACCTGATACGTAGGCAAACATGGCGAGACAAATTCCGATAATCGCACTTGTACCTGTGGCTAATCCATCCAATCCATCGGTGATATTGGCCCCATTTGAAACAGCGACAATAATAAAAATCACAAAGAGAATATAAATAATCGGTGTCAATGTATTCACAGCACCTTGCCCAAACCACGACGCAATTTTTGCATAACTCAATTCATGATTCTTCGCAAAGGGTATTGTTGTCACTACACTTTTTACACGTGCATAGGTTCTTGTTCGGCCTTTATCATCCACACGAACAATATTATCTTTTATCACCTTGTCTGTTGTGCTATACGTTGAAGGTCTCCCTCCTGTTGTCTCACGGATGATATATACATTTTGATTGTAGTACAACGTCGTTCCAACAATAATCCCTAATCCAATTTGACCTAATATTTTAAACCGTCCTGCTAGACCTTCCTTATTTTTTCTGAATACTTTTATATAGTCATCGAGGAAGCCAATTAAGCCTAACCAAACTGTAGAGATAAGCATCAATAAAATGTACACATTCTCAACACGTGCAAATAATAGCGTCGGAATTAAAATGGCAGCAATGATAATGATACCGCCCATGGTAGGTGTTCCTGATTTTTGCTTCTCTCCTTCTAATCCCAAGTCACGAACAGTTTCACCAATTTGTTTTTTATGTAAATATTTAATCAGCCGTTTGCCATACACTAATGAAATAACCAATGACAAAATAATCGCCATCATGGTTCTGAATGAAATAAAATAAAACACACCTGTACCCGGTATATTAAAGTGTTCTTTCAGATATGTAAATAAATAATACAACATTTCTTTCTTCCTATTTTTCTAAAAGTTCAAACATTTCTTCAACAACTTTTTTATCATCAAACGGATATTTTACACCCTTAATTTCCTGATACTTTTCATGACCCTTCCCTGCAACCAAAATAATATCGCCTTCTTCCGCAATACTGCAAGCTGTTTTAATAGCTTCCTTTCTGTCCATAATACTTACATACTTTTTTCGCTGATGAACAGCCACGCCTTCTTCCATTTCTTTAATAATGATTCCGGCATCTTCACTACGCGGGTTATCAGATGTAAAAATTACTTTATCACTATGCTCGCACGCTACAAGTCCCATCACAGGTCGCTTTGTTTTATCTCTGTCACCACCACAACCAACGACAGTAAAAAGAGTTTCATTTCCCTTTCTCAACTTATTAATGGTGGCCAATACATTCAACAAGGCATCAGGTGTATGTGCATAATCGATGATGCCCAATATATTTTCTATTTTCGAATTCATACAATCAAACCGGCCTTCTGCACCTTTCAGCATACTCAAATATTGAAGCACCGCTTGTTTATCTTCACCTAATAAAACAGCTGCACCATACACACAAAGAATATTATACGCATTAAATTCACCAATCATTCTAAAAAAAACTTCTTCGCTATTCACGCTCATGACTAAACCCGACAAACTATTTTCTAAAATTTTTCCTTTGAAATCAGCCATCGTTTTTAGCGAATAGGTTTGCTTTAATGCCATTGTATTTTGAAGCATCACCAAGCCGCGTTTATCATCCACATTTGTCAATGCAAATGCAGTTGCCGGCAAGTGATCGAAGAACGATTTCTTTACAGAAATATATTCATCAAATGTTTGATGATAATCTAAATGATCATGCGTAATGTTTGTAAAGCAGCCGCCGGCAAAGCTTACACCGGCTATGCGATGTTGATGAACAGCATGCGAGCTTACCTCCATAAATACATGCGTACAGTTTTCATCAACCATTTCACTTAGTAATTTTTGCAAACTGATGGCGTCAGGTGTAGTATGGGTCGATGATAAAATACGTTCGCCAATTTGGTTTTGAACTGTTGAAAGCAAACCACATGTATATCCTAAGTTGCTAAACAATTGAAATAATAAAGTAGCGCAAGTTGTCTTACCATTTGTGCCGGTAATACCAACCAATTTTAATTTTGTTGAAGGGGAATGGTAAAACGCTGATGCTACACATCCCACAGCAATAGCCGAATTTTCAACTTGAATATAGGTTTTATTTTCGACCAATATTGAAGGAAGGATTTCACATAAAATAACAGTGGCTCCGTTTTGTATCGCTGTTTCAATATAGAGATGACCGTCAACAGAAGTTCCTTTCAACGCAACAAACATTGTATCATCTTGCGCCAAACGTGAGTCAATACATAACTCGGCTACTTCACATTGAAGTGAACCCTGTATAGAGATGGTTTTAACAGCCGATAATATGTCTTTTAATATTCTCACTTAACTTAGATGTATGGTTATTTTTTGTCCTTTGATATAATTTGTTCCAGGTGCTATCGATTGCGCAATGACTTTTCCTTTTCCTTGCGGAATCACTTTCAATCCTGCTTTTTCTAATTGGTACATGGCATCTTTCAATCCCATGCCGCTTACGTTTGGCACTTGATTGATGTAATCAGGCAAAGGTGTATATGTTAAATTACCAAGGCTGTCTGTTGTAATATTTTGCAACCACGAAGGTGAATTCGGAAGTTTTTTAGCAATGGCTAATTTGCTTGCCAACATGTTATATTGATCTGCTCTTACACTCTTCACAGCTAATGGAATATTAATTTTCTCTTGATTGGCCACTGAATTTTTATCATGCATTTTAATCGCATACAACCTGTTTGCGACTTCTTTAAATACCGGAAGCGCAATTTGTCCTCCATAATAATTCGAAGACCCTTTATGCGTTCTCACCACAACACAAATAGTATACTGAGGATCTTCTTTTGGAAAAAAACCAACGAATGAACCATGATATACCCTGTCGGAATACCGAATGCCTTTGTCTGCAACCTGTGCTGTACCTGTCTTTCCACAGATTGTATAATACGGATTTTTTAAATCTTTTCCGGTACCACTTTCTACCACCTCATTCATTGCACTTTTTATTTGTGCTAACGAAGAAGAATCTACAAGACTATCCTGCAAAACAATTGGATAAAAATTCATCACATCTTTCCCATATTCTCGAACACTATTTACCAAATAGGGCTTCATCATTTTACCTCCATTCGCAATCGAGTTATATACCATGCAAGTATGTAGTGGCGTAATTAAAACGCTGTAACCCGTTCCCATAAAGGCAAGTGAGTAACGCCCTTTAGTAACGGAATCTTTTGTATAACGAGGTTGTTGTTCACCATCCAAATCTAGACCTGTTTTCATATCCAATCGCAAGGCATGAAGGTCAGACCAATACGAACCAATACTATCTTTATAATTTGTATAAATCAATTTCGCGAAGGCCACATTCGACGAATGTGCGAAGGCATCTCGAATTGTCAACCAACCCAACCCGGCATGACTATCATGAATGGTATACGGCCCTATTTTCCATGAGCCACCTTGGCAATCTACTTTATCTTCAATTGAAATTCGTTTATCTCTGAATAGGGAAATCAATGAGATCAATTTAAACGTTGAACCGGGTTCAATTCGTTTGTATGCATAATTATAATCTTCTGCATAGCTCCCGTCATCTTGTCTGCCAAGATTAGCGATGGCTTTTATTTTTCCGGTCTTCACTTCCATCACAATGCAGGTGCCATAGGTGGCTTGTTCTTTTTCAACTTGTTTCAATAAGGCATTTTCTGCGACGTCCTGAATATTTACATCAATTGTTGTCAATATATCTTTTCCATTCTCCGGATCTATTTCCGAACCATCAATCGGCATCCATGTACCGCCGGCTATCTTTCGCACAATACGCTGTCCCTGACTGCCTTTCAGGTAAGTATTATATCTTGCTTCGATTCCTACATTTTGTGCATTCTTCCGATAAAGACCAACCACACGGTTTGCCAATAAGCCAAATGGGTTAATGCGTTTGGTATTTGATTCGGCAATAAAGCCGCCTTTGTTTTGCCCTTTACAAAGTGGCTGAAATTTCTTTACAGTAAGATATTGTGAGTAGCTCGCTTTCTTTTTTAATAAAAAATACCTGTTTTCATTTTGATATTCCTTCGAAAGAATTTCTTTGTATTCAGTCCAGGTAAATTCCTTTAACGTGCTCGATAAATTTTTTGATAAGGATTCTATGTATTTATTAAATGTATCTTTCGGAATGGCTTTCATATCAATACGCAAATCAAATTCAGGAATAGAGGATGACAAGAGGCTGCCGTCTTCGCTGTAAATATTCCCTCGTTCAGGTTGTATTTTTTCTATTTTGGTGTGCAAACTGTCAGCTAATGTTTTTAATTCTTTTCCTTCTTTAAAATAAATGACACCCCCCTTATAGAGTATCATCACGCCAAAGAGACACATGGCGAGGAATGTTATGTAAACACGAAATCGTATGTCTTTACTGGTGTTCATTCTTCGATTTGAATTTTAAATGGAGGTACTTTTGTTTTTTCAAGGCCTAAGGCTGTGGCGCCGATTTCTAATTGACTTTCTTTTGTCAGGAACATAAATTGTGATTTCTCATCAATATATCGCCAGCGGTCTTCTTTCAATTCTCGCGCAGTTTCATTAATTCTCCGGATCGTATTTTCCGCAGAATGATTCATAGTGATATAAATCAATCCGAGTGCAGAGCAATATAAAATAAATGGTATGTT
>JANNYV010000518.1:0-9758 GCA_031410275.1 Bacteroidota bacterium | reverse complement strand
CAATTTACACCTTTCTACACTAGCAATCAGGGTGGTTACAAAACTCAAATGTTATTCTCTGCTGCTGAATTAGCACAAGCTGATATTTCTGCAGGTAATTTAAAATCAATTGCATGGTTGGTAATTGGGAAAGGAAGTGATACCATGAGAAATGTTCGTATCAGTATCGGATGTACTTCAGCAACTTTACTTGATGGAGCTAGTGGGTTTATTAATGGCTTATCTCAAGTATATTATATTCCAAAACTTTACACCGTGCAAGGTTGGAACACATTCCAATTCCAAAATGCTTATTTCTGGGATGGCATGTCAAATTTGGTTGTTCAGGTTTGTTATGACTTAAATGTTTATTCAGCCAACACTGATATTGTTGTGAGCACCAATACGCCATATACTCAAGTATTAAATCAATATGTATACTCATTTGGCGGTGGCGGTGGTTGTGGTCTTGCTGCAACTTCTCCAACCATTGGCGCTGTTCGACCAAATACCCGTTTCCAAATTTGTGATGTAGGTTCGTTTAGTTACAATTGGACTCCTGGTTCTTCTTTAGATAATGCTAGTAATGAAGACCCATTATCAAGTGGTATTACATCAACAACAGATTTTATTGTAACAGCGACAGCTACTTCAAACGTAAATTGTGTGAGCAAAGATACCATTCAAGTAAGCGTTGATAATTCTAATTCGGTTACAGCAACGGCTACTCCTCAAGTATTATGTGGCCCCGGTTTAACAACATTAAATGCAGTGCCTCAAGGAACAGCTCCTATTTATTATTGTGGTGAAGATAATGTGCCTTGTGCCGGACCTTTCAATCAATATATTTCAGGCGTGAGTATCGGATCAAGTCTCGCGGTTACACCATTTAATGGTTCGTATGCCGGCGCTCGTTCTCAAATGTTATTTACTGTTGCCGAATTAAATGCAATGGGTATTACAAAAGGAAGAATTGATTCATTTGCATTAGATGTAATTACTAAAACAAGCTTCTCAACATTCAATATGAATATTAAAATGGGATGTACAGCACTCACTCAATTAAATAGTTTTATACCTCCATTCGAATTGAAAGACGTCTATCAAAATACGGCGTATCAAACAACATTAGGATGGAATACATTTGTGATGTCATCTCCTTACTTGTGGGACGGAATCAATAATTTGGTTATAGAAATTTGTTTCTATAATGGACAGTTCAATGCGATACAACCGGATGCTGTTGATTATTCTACCACTACAAACGGACAATTTTATTTTCAGGGCTCTGATTATGGAGGATGTGATTTGCCAAGCGTACAATTCCCTTCTACACCAATTATATCAACAGCAAGACCTATCGTAAATTTCTATTTGTGTGATGTTCCTGTTAAGCCTTGGAAGTATCGTTGGGATCCATCATTGTTTGTATATGATTCAACAGCTAGTAATACAACTGCGTTTGTAAATCAAAGCAACACCTACTATATTTATTCAACAGGCGGAAATGGTTGTGAGGTAATCGATTCTGTACGAGTTACTTTATCTGTTCATGATGTCGAAGTCACTCCATTAAAAGATAGCTTATGCCTCGGTGACAGCTATCAGGCTTTTGTAAAAGGAATAGGCAACGCTCCATCAGAGAATTTCTTATGGATAGATGAAAATGGTGGTAGTACCGGATTGAGTTGTACCACTTGTTGGAACCCAATTATTACTCCACCATCAGCAGGTCTTCATACCTATTATGCAATTCGAACCGACACCTATGGTTGTTCTGATACGGCTAAAACAACAGTATTAGTTTATCCTAATCCGCCAATTTCAATTATTAATGGTGATTCTATCACAATTAAATATCAAGAACAAGTGAATTTGATTGCTACCGGTGGTTTGGTTTACAATTGGACTCCGGCCTGGAGTTCGAGCAACCCGAATATCAATTCAAATATTGTGTCTCCTGCCGAACCAACTATGTATTACGTATATAGTATCAATGAATTGGGTTGCAGAAGTTGGGATAGCATTTATGTTAATATCGATTATAAAGATAAATTATTTATACCAACTGCCTTCTCACCAAATGGTGATGGTTTGAATGATGTATTTAAAGTGACCAACCTTTCTTTCCAAGCGATACAAGAATTTAAAGTAATGAATCGTTGGGGACAAGAAGTATTCTCAGCCACTGATAACAGAGGTTGGAATGGTAAGTATAAAGGAAAAGATCAAGATCCTGCAACCTTCTACTACTTAATCAGAGTGGCATTCCCTGATGGTCCGGTAAAGACCTATAAAGGTGATGTGATACTAGTACGATAATTATTATCTGAATTTATATAGAAGTCCCGCTTATTGCGGGATTTCTTTTTTTACATTTGCAAACAATACAAAAGTTATGCATATCGGAATTATAGGTAGTGGAACCATGGGAGCAGGCATTGCACAAGTCGCTTCGCAGGCAGGAAATAATGTGGTGGTCGTAGATACCAATGAAACTATACTCATAAAAGCGAAAGAAAATCTTCAGCAGTCATTGCATAAGTTGACAGAAAAAGGAAAAATTTCAAAAGAAAAGGCTGAAGAAATTTTTTCAAATATTACGTGGGAAAAATCACTTGATGTGCTGAACAAATCTGATTTAATTATTGAAGCCATCATTGAAAAATTGGAAATTAAGCAAAGCCTTTTTACAGAGTTGGAAAAGATAGTTACTCCATCCTGCATTTTAGCAAGCAATACTTCTTCACTTTCTATAACCTCCATTGCTTCTGCATGCAATAAAGCCGATCGTGTGATTGGAATTCATTTCTTTAATCCTACGCCTATTATGGAATTGGTAGAAATAGTGCCGGCCTTGCAAACAAGTGATGAAGTAACGAACACAACAAAACAAATAATCGACAATTGGAATAAAAAAACAGTGATTGCAAAAGACACCCCCGGCTTTATTGTCAACAGAATTGCGAGACCTTTTTACAGTGAGGCCATTCGTTTGTATGAAGAAGGTATTGCTTCTATTGAGACTATTGACTATGCCATGAAACAATATGGCGGATTTAAAATGGGGCCTTTTGAATTGATGGATTTAATTGGTCATGATGTGAATTATGCCGTTACCGAATCTGTTTGGACTGCCTTTTATTTCGATCAACGATATACTCCTTCCTTTACACAAAAGAGATTGGTCGAAGCTAAATGGCTCGGACGAAAATCAGGCAAGGGGTTTTATAATTATGCCGAAGGTACAGTCAGGAATGAAGCAAATACTGACGAAAAATTATGTATTACTATTTTCAATCGTGTACTGCTGATGTTGATGAATGAAGCTGCAAATGCACTTCATTTACAGATTGCAAGCAAAGAAGATATAGACTTGGCAATGACAAAAGGCGTGAATTATCCAAAAGGTTTATTGCAATGGGCCGATGAAATGGGCATCACTTGTTGTGTAGCTTCTTTAGATTCACTTTATAATGAGTATCATGAAGATAGATATCGATGCAGCCCATTATTGAGGCAAATGAATGAAACAAATGAGAATTTTTATTAAAAATGATTTTGTCACAAATTTACTTACCTAGTATCAAAACAAACTTTCAATTAAAAAATGTTTTACGAATATAAAGGAATCAAACCGGTTGTACACGAAAGCGCCTTTGTGCATCCGCATGCAATTGTAAGCGGCGATGTGATCATTGGCAAAAAAGTATATGTTGGCCCGGGAGCAGCCATACGAGGCGACTTCGGAAAAATAATTATTGAAGATGGTTGCAATGTGCAGGAAAATTGCACCATCCATATGTTTCCCGGTGTAACAGTAACACTTCATGAAAATGCGCATATAGGTCATGGTGCTATTATACACGGAGCAACTATCGGAAAAAATTGTTTGGTTGGTATGAACGCCGTTATTATGGATGATGTGGTATTAGGTGATGAATGTATTGTTGGAGCTTTGAGTTTTGTAAAAGCGAAGGAACAATTTCCTGCAAGAAGTTTAATTGCCGGTAACCCTGCAAAAATAATTCGCGAAGTGAGTGATGACATGATTGCCTGGAAAACAGAAGGCACCGGCGTGTATCAACAACTCGCAGTTGATTGTCATACCGAATTAATACCTTGTGAGCCTTTAAGAGAAGCTCCTTCATCAGTACATGAAATGAAGAGCGATTATAAAACATGGAACGACACAAAAAAATAATTGCATGAATAAACTACATTTTTTACAAGAAGAATTTGTAAGTATCTTATCATCATTAGATGCTTCAATACCTCCGTTGTTTGGCAAAATGAATATACATCAAATGATAGAACATATGGGATATGCTTTCCGGCAAGCGAGCGGTTTAATTCCGTTAGACCCAACTAATGATGAAGAAACAACCGCAAAGATGTATCGCTTTATGATGAGCGATAAACCTTTTCGCGATAATACACCCAATCCGTTTTTGCCGAATGAGCCTGAACCAACTCAATACAAAACCATTGAAGAATCCTTGTCACATCTTCAACAGGATATTGATTATTTTATTTCAGTATTTGAAGGACAAGATGATAAACGTGTTTTAAATCCTTTCTTTGGGAATTTAAATTTTGATGAGTGGACTCACTTACTTCACAAACATGCCTTGCATCATTTACGGCAATTTGGATTTGAATAATTGAGAATGATAAGATTTAGCTTTTATAAATGCGTTCAATAATATCCACGACTTTCAAACCTTCTAATGCATTTGTAGTAATATTCGCACGACCTTTCAACACATCCACAACATTTTCAATAATATAATGATGATTGGCTGCACTGCCTTTATATGCACCATAATCATTCCCCGGATTTGTCGGAGCCAACATAGGCATTTCATACTCTTTGACATGGCAAATTTCGACTTTGTCCATGTATTGCCCACCGATTTTTACACTACCATGCTCCGCAATAATGGTCATTGAACTTTCTAAATTTTTATCCCAAATAGAAGTCGAAAAATTAATACATCCGATTCCGCCATTCACAAAATCGAAATTAATAACCCCGCTGTCTTCTGTAAATTCTGTCAACTGAGAATGATTAAAATTTGCGAAATGAGAATGTATCTGTTCGATATCGCCCAACAACCAATACATCAAATCAATAAAATGAGAGAACTGAGTAAACAAGGTGCCGCCGTCTAATTCCTTTTTGCCATGCCAGCTATCTGCTTTATAATAACGACTGTCACGGTTCCAATAGCAATTGAGTTGCATCATATAAATCTTGCCCAACTGGCCGCTTTCAATTAATTCTTTTATCCAAACACTCGGTGGACTATATCTGTTTTGCATTACGGCAAATACATGTTTGTGTACATTTAGCGCTTTAAAAATAACTTGCTCTGCATCCTGTTTTGTCAATGCCATGGGTTTTTCAATCACCACATGTTTCTTTGCTTCCAAACTTTTCATCGCATGCTCTGCATGAAATCCGTTTGGCGAAGCAATATTAATGACATCAATTTCTTTTATCATTTCGCTTTGCAATAATTCATCAAGCGTTGAAAAAAATGAGGCATTATAGATTTCAATACCCAATTGTTCTTTTGCTTTTACATCAACCAATGCAATCAACTCAGCTTCTTCATTTCGCGAAATCATTTCTGCGTGACGTTTACCAATATGTCCACAACCAACAACTGCAAATTTTATTTTATTGTTCATTTTCAGTAAAAATAGTGTTCAAATTAAGTTTAAAATCAGGGAAAACAGTGCTGGTTATTTCATCGCCAATGGTAAATAATTTACTTGGTATATATTTCCCTTTTGATAGTGTGTATATAAATAATGTTTGTTCCTCAGGGTATATAATCCAATACTCCTTTACTTTGTGTTCTAAATATAAATCGTATTTATATTTTAGTTCTTTGCTGGAATTGCCAGGAGAAAGAATTTCAACAATTAAATCTGGCGCTCCTTTACAACCTCTAGCATCTAATTTTTTTGCATCGCAAACCACACAAATATCGGGTTGCACAACATCATATATTTTGTCATCTTCTTTACTTTCTCTTTTGGGGAAACGGACATCGAATGGAGCTACAAAGGCTTCACATCGTTTGCTGTCAAGAAAATTATAAAATGCCTTTGACACTCTACGGGAAATTCGTTGATGAGATAAATTTGGTGCAGGGCTCATTTTAAAAATTTTCCCTTTAATCAATTCTACGCGCTCTTTTATTTTCCAACTATAATAGTCAGCGTATGTATAGATTTTATCCAAATCTAATTGCTTGAAATTTTTAATGACGGTGCCCATTATTATTTAATACGTTTTACTTTATTCTCTTCCAATTTATACTCTTGTTTACTTTCTTCACAAATGGCTATTCCTTGTTCATTAAAATATAATCGTTGCCCGAATTCACTCATCCAACCAATTTGCTTGGCAGGATTTCCAATCAGCAAAGCGTAATCCGAAACTTCTTTCGTTACCACAGCGCCTGCGCCAATAAAGGCAAATTTCCCAATATTATTTCCACAAACGATGGTTGCATTCGCACCAATAGTCGCACCATTTCCAACATGTGTCCTATCATATTGTCCTCTTCGATTCACACCACTACGCGGATTCATGACATTGGTAAAAACACAGGATGGTCCAAGAAAAACATCATCACCGCATGTTACTCCGGTATAAACAGACACATTGTTTTGAATTTTTACATTCCTGCCTAACACTACTTGTGGTGAGATGACAACATTTTGTCCAATATTGCAATGGTCGCCAATTTTACAATCTTTCATAATATGGCTGAAATGCCAAATGTGAACTCCTTCGCCTATTTCACAACCTTCATCAATGACAGCAGTGGGGTCAGCCTTGTATTTTATTTCAATCATCGCAGCGAAATTAAGTAAATTAAAGGGAAAGCAAAATCCAAAGATAAAATAAGAATAACAGATAAACCCCCTGAGATCGTACATCGAATATCGGATCAACCTATAGCAAACTCAACAAATAATCGCCATAACCGCTTTTTTTTAATTTCTCGCCTAAGACAATCAATTGTTCTTTATCTATATAACCCATGCGATAAGCAACCTCTTCGATACAACCAATTTTAGTGCCTTGTCGCTTTTCAATCACACGCACATATTCACTTGCATCATGCAGGCTTTCAAATGTACCCGTGTCTAACCAGGCTGTGGTTCTGTCTAACACCGCTACATGTAAATTTCCCTGCTCGAGATAAACCCTGTTCACATCCGTGATTTCATATTCACCTCTTGCTGATGGTTTTAATTCGTTTGCAATTTTCACCACAGAATTATCGTAAAAATACAAACCAGGAACGGCATAATTTGAACGAGGTTTCGTTGGTTTTTCTTCAATCGAAATGGCCCTCATATCCTTATCAAATTCTACTACACCATAACGCTCAGGGTCTGAAACCGGATAGGCAAAAACATATCCGCCTTCTACATCATTCAATGTTTGAAGCTGACGGCCAAGACCCATTCCGTAAAAAATATTATCACCTAAAACTAAAGCAGCTTTATCATTTCCAATAAATGATTCGCCTATCACAAAGGCCTGTGCAAGTCCATTTGGTACTTCTTGTTTTGCATAACTAATTGTGCAGCCGATTTCAGAACCATCACCCAACAAGCGTTTAAACTGTTCATTATCTTCCGGTGTGGTGATAATTAATATTTCATTGATGCCTGCCATCATCAATACTGATAAGGGATAATAAATCATCGGCTTATCATAAATAGGCATTAATTGTTTTGAAATGGCTTTTGTTATCGGATATAATCTTGTGCCTGATCCACCGGCAAGTATGATTCCTTTCATGTAGTTTAAGTTATGAGTTATTGGGTTATTGAGATACGAGTTATTGGGTTGCGAGTTATTTGGTTGCGAGTTATTGAGTTATGAGTTACGAGTTAATTGGTTATTGGGAATTCAATTTTAAATAAGAAACTACACTCCTAACATCTAACATATGACATCTGTATCTACACTGCATTCCTAACATCTAACATCTAACATCTGCATTTTTATCCATAAAGTTCTTTATAATAATTTGAATAGTTTCCGCTGGTTACATGTTCGAGCCATTCTTTATTTTCGAGATACCAGTCAATGGTTTTGCCAAGTCCTTCTTCAAAGGTCACAGACGGAATCCAACCCAATTCATTTTTCAATTTGGTGGCATCAATGGCATATCTCAAATCATGTCCGGCTCTGTCTTTCACAAAAGAAATTAATTGTTCTGAAGTGCCTGCCACATTCCCGAGTTTTTCATCCATCAATTTACAAAGCAATTTTATCAAATCAATATTTGTCCATTCATTATGTCCACCTACATTATAGGTATCACCAATTTTTCCCTTATGCAAAATAGTATCAATGGCACTTGCATGATCAATTACATACAACCAGTCCCTTACATTTTCTCCTTTACCATAAATTGGCAATGCTTTTTTTGTAAGAATATTATTAATAGACAGTGGAATCAATTTTTCAGGGAAATGATTCGGCCCATAATTGTTCGAGCAGTTACTTATCATTACCGGTAAATGATAAGTATGATAAAATGCCATCACCAAATGATCACTCGCCGCTTTACTTGCCGAATACGGACTGCGTGGATCATAAGGCGTGTCTTCATAAAAGAATCCGGTTTCTCCTAAACTGCCATACACTTCATCAGTAGAGACATGATAAAAAAGTTTCCCGTCGAAATTATTATTCCAGTATTTTTTTACCGCATTCAATAAGGTGGCTGTTCCCATCACATTGGTATTTACAAAAGCCAAAGGATCAGTAATTGACCGGTCAACATGCGACTCGGCAGCCAAATGAATCACTGTGTCAATTTGATATTCATTCAATACTTTTTCAACAAACGCTGCATCACAAATATTGCCTTTGACAAATGAATAGTTTTCTTTCTTTTCAATGTCTTTGATATTTTCTAAATTACCGGCATAGGTAAGATCGTCGAAATTAATAATATGATACTCAGGATAATTGTTCACAAAACGACGAACAACATGCGACCCAATAAAACCGGCTCCTCCGGTAATTAAGATATGTTTACTCATAGGCTGCGAAAATAGTGATTAAGTGCAATACTTTCAACGCATAACAAAAAGATTATGTGGAGACGAAATAAATTTTATGAAATAGTTAGGGCGTTCGGGCGCGCTATCCGTTGCAAGTCCTCGAACAGCCATGCCACGCTCCGAGCCTTTGCAATGACTGTTCTCCGGGCTTTTCACTACTATCGCTAACGCAAATGCAATGCACATGCCCGCACAATTTCACCTTGCTCTTTGTGCTCACAAACTGAAAATTGCGATTACAAAGTAACTGCCTTTGTACACTTTGCGTTATACTTCTTAGTGCCTTTTGGCGATTATACTCTACACAGGATTGTATGGTATCAACCTTGCTGCCTTTCTGAGATGCCTAAATTATTCACAAGGAGAAGAAGAGAAAAGCGTTTTCGTTTCGTTGTAATTAGGTGATTTGTAAGTAAGTGTACAATGCTTTAATTTCTCTTTGTAAAATACCGATAAAATCAAATTGGATTCAATGCACAAATTATCCTATGTAGGGTCTGTTTATAAACCGGAAAGAAAATTTTAACCACATAGGCACATAGCAAACAAAGTTTTTCACATAGATTCTATGTTGTATTTCTATGTTTCTATCCCTCTATGTGGTTCAAAAAAAACGCTTGTTTTCATACTAATTTTATTGCAACGTAATTTAGTTGATTTATTAAATT
>JANNYV010000517.1:0-2601 GCA_031410275.1 Bacteroidota bacterium | reverse complement strand
ATAGTTGTTTCTTTATTGGATACAATTCGATCCGCTAGCTTTTTAGTAACTGGTGATGGAACATCATGGGGATTTAATAGTTATTTTTTAAAGAAAACTGATTCTGCCGGAAACCCATATCCGGATGTATTTACACAACATATTTATTTTGCACCCTTATTAGGAGCAGTAGGAAGCAACCCTCCGAGGTTTAACTCGCAAAACAACCCCTTTGATACCGACAGTACTTTTCATCTTGTTGACAGTACCGGCAGGACTACCTTTAATGCTAAAAGTGTGATGGAGCCTATGCTTTATTACTCTGCAAAGGAGTACAGAAATGAGAAATTTGTAAGTGAAACGTATTGTTTCAGTCAATTTACTTTAATGAATGATACCCGACTTACAAGTTATATAAAAATAGATACTGCTAGTGTGCAAGGGGCGCAATTTAATAATCAGGGAACCATGAAAGTATGTGCAGGTTATCCTGTAAATTTTGATGCATTTATAAAACTTCCACCCGTTCCTAATCCTAATCTTGTGGTAACAACCACCACAGATACTACACTACCGGGGAATAGAACTTGTGTTATTACTCATAATAACACCGACAGTGTTCATCTAAAATTTAACTGGACTCCGCCACCGGGTTCTAGAGGGTTATATAATGTGTTTGTGAGCGCGAAGGATAGTAATTGTATTTTACCGCCCTATACTCATTATTTGCAGGTATATACTTGGAGTTTTTATGTAGATAGTTGTAATGCCCCAATGGTGGTTTCAAATGTAGGAAAGGAAGCTAATATTATACTTTACCCAAACCCAACCAATGATAAACTCACTATCACAAGTGCTGAAAATTTTAGTGATGTGAAAATATTTAATCTGCTTTCTCAGTTGGTGTATGTAAAGAAAACCAAAGAAACAAAGCGATTTGAAGTGAGTACTGCTGATTTACCGGCAGGAATTTATCTGGTGAACATAGATGGAAAGTATGTGAGGAAGTTGGTGGTAGAGAGATAAATTTTAGTTCAATTCTTCAACTCGCTAAAAGCGAGAACATAGTTCTTCGAAGCGAGAGACGCTTCGAAGAACTCGCATTGACGAAAGCCATAAGCTACTCAACCGGCAACGCTGATTTGTTGACCCCAATAATTCCTTTGACATTGAGAATTGTATAATCCGAAAAATTTTGATTGGATTCTAAACCATCACCGTAGATGATTTGAGTGGGTGTTGTAATTTTTACAAATTTCTGCGTATAAAATTTTTGCAACTTCTCATTCCAAACTAATTCTTCTGTATTGAGTTGTTCCTTTTTAATATTACAAACCACCACACTATCTCTGACAAGCACGTTTCCGTTTTGCTCGAAGTACTTCCCATATTTTGCATATAAGGTACTTTGCACCACAAGGCTATCATTATAAAATAATACACGTAGTCCATTTTTCATTTCAATATAAGGAGGCTTTGCATCTTGCACATGATTAAATGTTTTCGCAAACAATTGTGCTTTTGTGATACCTTCCTTGCTGTAAAAAATGGTGACACTATCAGCATGTTCTGTGTTTAAAATACTCTTATCAATGGTTTGATGTATTTTCTTTAAATCATTTTTGCAAGATGCGATGAATAATAAAAATACGCAACTCACTACACAAAGTGTGGAGGCAAATGTAGGATATGAAAGTATTTTTTTTCTCAATGGAAATAGGGAGGTGAATATTTTAACATGACTACTTTAGCATGAATATATAAGGCACATGAATTGGCTTTTGCGTGAGGGATAGTAGCGGAAATCCTCCCGACGCTTTGGGCGGGAGATTGCAGCGGATAGCCCGACCCCGAAGCAGAAAACTTAAACAATAATGGTGTGAACGCCTTTTGCTTCGGGGACACGCCCGAAAGAATAGATTGAATCATTTTTTTGAAAAAGTAAATTAATCATATTTACGTGGAATAAACCACTTGTCATTGAATGTAAATCCAATGGAGAAACGTGTATATCCTTCACTCAATAAACCATTTTTGGTGGTGCCTCGCTTGCCAATATCTAATGATGCATTGATTTGCCCGATACTTAAATTTGTTCTTCTAATTGGGTAACCAATGCCAACGGTTCCTCCTGTGACAGGAAGATTTGTTTCTCTGAATTTAAAAATATCCTGGCCTGTGTATACACCGGCTCTATAGGTCACATGCTTCCATGTTTGTCCAACTGCGGCAATATCCGGCGTAATCGAACCACCAAGTTTCAGCATCCAACTACTGTTCATCGAATCAGCTTCACCATAGGAACGGTAGCTCTTCCAATTAGAGGAAACAAAATCGACACCCACTTTCCAAAATGCACTGTCGCTGTACATGATACCTAAACTAAGTTTACCCGGAATAATTACTTTCCCTTGTTTCTCTACGATGCTATCGACATCATAATGAAAATCGGGTGAAGCAACATCACCGATAAATGATTTCCAATAGGTGTCGCGTTTTGCATTCAAACTTTGCGAGAGTGTATACGAAGCGCCGATAGCGATACTTTTTTTATCCTTTAATTTTTCATTAATTAAACCACCGACTTGAAGAAAGACACCTCCAACTGTTGTTCGACCTGTT
>JANNYV010000516.1:0-4239 GCA_031410275.1 Bacteroidota bacterium | reverse complement strand
AGTCGTGCCTGACACTTTTAAATAATTTTCATCGGCACCCATCACAAAAATATTGGGGTTTGATTTTTTGTCATTGCGTTTAATTGTTGCCGAATTTGTAGCCATCACATTAATACTAACCACAGAAGGATAGGTATAATTTTCTTTGAAATAATCAGCATCACTCAATTTAATTCTGTTCTGCTCCTGGTTTTGATTCATTCGCCGGCGCTTCCCATGATTTTTTGAAACAACACTTTGCGAGGTAATATTGAATGTATTTGAACCCATACTCGTGAAGTTGGTATAAATAGTTCCTTTCAAAATTTCTATCACGGTAATAATCGCAATCAATGCCGTAATACCAATGGCAATAATAGCGATCGTCAGGTTCGAGCGCAATCTGTTGTTGCTGATAGCGCGTCGGGCAAGGGATATGATGTCGGAGAAATGCAAAGTTGAGAGTTGTAAGTTGAGAGTTGTAAGTAATTACTGAGTGAAAAATAGAAAGAGAGTAGGCTCATTGCAATTGACAATAGAAGAAAATATTATATTAAGAGAATTCCACTCTCAACTTACAACTCTCAACTATTTGATGTATCCTTATTTTCAACTTTTCAAATTCGTTCATTTTCAAATTAAAGCCTCGCCTTCACATTTGCCACATCATCAATTCTCTTCTGTGCAATTCGCATAGCGGCTTCTTGTGTAGTAATATCATCTTTTTCAGACAAAGTAAAAATATCTAAAATACGGTTGTAAATTTTCTCTACGTCTTTTGTTACTTTTTCTCTGTTATACGAACCGCTTGCTTCAGCAGCAACATTGACCAAGCCTCCAGCATTAATTAAAAAATCGGGTGCATAAATAATGCCGCGCTCAATTAACTGTCGGCCATGTACTTTTTCTTCAGCCAATTGATTGTTTGCAGCACCGGCAATAATCGAACATTTCATATTAGGAATAGACTCGGCATTTACGGTAGCACCTAAGGCGCAAGGAGCATAAATATCCATGTCAACATTCAGCATATCATTCGGCTCTATAAATTCGACTTTAAATTTATCGGATGTTTCTTTTATTCGTTCCTTATTAATATCAGTGATAAATACTTTAGCACCTGCATCAATTAAATGCCCGACAAGATATTGTCCAACATGTCCTACACCTTGTACCAATACTTTTTTACCGCTCAAATTATCATTACCCCAACGTTTGTATGCACAGGCTTTCATACCTACAAACACACCATAAGCTGTAAACGGTGAAGGGTCGCCGCTTCCGCCCATGTATTCGGGTATGCCTGTGACATGTTTTGTTTCCTGATAAATAAATTCCATATCGGATGCAGACGTATTTACATCTTCGGCCGTAATATATTTTCCATTGAGAGAGTTTACAAATTTTCCGTACCGACGCCATAAGGCTTCTCCTTTTAATGCAGGGTCACCGATAATGACAGCTTTCCCGCCTCCTAAATTTAATCCAGAGATAGCAGCCTTGTAGGTCATTCCTCGCGAAAGTCGCATGGCATCTACAACGGCTTCATCATCAGAATTATAATTCCACATGCGGGTACCGCCAAGTGCCGGACCGAGTGTAGTATTATGAATAGCAATAATGGCTTTTAAATTTGATTTTGGATCATAGCAAAAAACAACTTGCTCATGTTCCATATCTTTCATCAACTCAAATACTTTATTTGACATGCGTAATGTATTTCGTAATTATTCTTCCGGTTTATTTTCAACTTCATTTTTCATCTCAGCTTCTTGCTCTTCAGTATGCATTTCCTTTACAGGTTCTGCTTCATTTACAACTGTAACCTCATGCACCACAGTTTCTGCTTCATGTACATGCTCTGCTTCCTGCATTGGCGCTTCTTCTACCACCGCATTTACCTCAGGGATAATCTCTGTATCGTGTGTTGTTGCTATTTCACTGACATGCTCTTCGGTATGATTTGTTTCTGTTGATGCAGCTACTTGAAGTTCTTCAATTGCCACTTCATTCCCATTTGCTTTTACTTCGTGTGTTCCTGTAACACCATTCTCTTCTGCAGGATGTTCCGGTGTTTTATTCTTTGGCGCTTTTGCCTCTTTCTTTGGTTGTTCTTGTTTCTTTTGTTCTTTCGCATGTTCCTTTTTACGAGGGCCTCGCATAATCATACTCATCTCACGTTCATCCTGAAACATTTTCTCTTTCACTTCTTTCGCCTTCTCTTTCAATTCGGCGACCTTGGCTTTTATCTCTTCCATCACTTCCATATACTCTTCGCGTTTTTCATACGAACGAAGGGTAACAGGTAAATTTTTGATACGGTCATCCATATCAAACAGCAATTCTTCTTCACGTTGAAGGTCACGGCTTATTCTATTATAGAACGATCTGTTACGTTCGTATCTATCTTTAATATCTTTTGAAAGTTCTTGTTTACGTTTCTCTCTGTTCTCATCTTTTCTATCAAAAAAAGTTTTCTTTGCTTTCTGAAAACGCTCCCAGGCTTCATCGCCATACTCTTTAGGAACACGTCCAATTTTTTTCCATTCGTCAAACATTTCCATATACTCATTCGTCACCGAATCAAATTCCATCGAGTTTTGCAATTCTTCCGCACGATTCACAATCGCCATTTTGCGTGCATGATTATCTTCGAGCTGAACTTTTATAGTTGAAAAATGATTGTTCTTATGGTCATAGAAAAAATTCTTGGCGGCTAAAAAGGCATTCCATACTTCATCACTTTTTTCCTGAGGAACCTTACCAATTTTTTTCCATTCGTCCATTAGCTTGGTATATTCATCTGCTGTTTCTTTCCATTGCTTACTATCTTTCAGTGCTTCTGCTTTTGCTATAAGTTCTAATTTTTTTACTAAGTTCTCTTCTTGTTCAACTACAATATCACCAATATGTTCTTTCTTTTTGGCGAAAAATATATCCTTTGCGGTGCAAAATCTGAACCATAATTCTTCGACACGATGCTTCGGAACCATGCCAATTTTTTTCCACTCCTCATTCAAGGCAATGTAAGCATCGGTTGTTTTTTTCCATTCTGTTGAATGTTGTAACGATTCTGCTTTTTCGCAGAGATCCATTTTTTTCGAAAGGTTATCTAACAAATCCAATTCAAAATTTTCGAAGCTGGCTTGCTTTCCTTTAAAGAAATCATCCTTTGCTTTTTCAAAACGTTCTCTGTATTCTTCATTTTTCAAATCAGGAACAGAAGGAAGCGCTTTAAATTCGGCTTGTAACAAACGAAGTTTTTCTGTTGCATCTTTCCATTCGGTGGCTTTCAGCAACTCTTCGGCAGCGATACAAATTTGTTCTTTTTGGGAAATAGTTTTTTCAACGTCTCCTTTGATTTCTTCTTCCATCGTATCTAATACGGTCAGCAAGGTGGTATAATCGCCGATTGCTTTTGCATTGCATAAATAGGATTTGGTGCGAACAATTTTACCGGCAATTTTTATTTTGTCTGTGGCTGCATCGAATTCTTTTTTGACTTCGTTGACCTTTTCAAATAATTCCTGAAATCTGTCTTCCAGTGAAGCAACAATATATTGATGATTGCTGTCGGTGAGTTCGGCTATTGAACGTTCTTCGAACCACTTATTGGTGGGAAGAAAAACGTTTTCGTCTCTGATGAAATAAAGTTGAGTGTCTGACATAGTAGTACGTTGTTAATAAAAGTAAGTTTTTATTCATTGATAAAGAAGGCAAATGTAATTAATTATTTGGCAAATTTATCATACAGATATTAGATGTTAGATGTTAGATGTCAAGGGATTTACTTCAAAATAATGAGTATCCACTTTACTTTCTAATTCCTTATTTTCTGCTGCTTATTTAAACATTGAAGAAATTACCTAATCAATAGAAGATTCCCCGAACATCGAACATCGAATCCCGGACATCGATCCATCATTTCCACATTTTTGCTTTGATCAGTACCGGTCTGTCTTTTCCCAAATCAGAAGGGCTGATTCCTTTAACACCGCCGGCATCGCAAAACATCACATCCGGACCAAATCCCAGATCTACATAAATTTTATCATCAATCATCCAACCCGTTCCGGAAATACTGCTGCCTTTGGCTTTGAATGCTCCGTCCATTTCAAAGGGTTCTTCAATTTGAACAGTGACAAGATCGCCATCCTGAAAGTTTTTATACTTGCCTTTGATATGCGCGGCAATTAATTTTTCAGTAAAGGCCGGGGTCTCGTCCTCACTTGTTTGTTTTTTCTTTTTCTTTAATTTAAT
>JANNYV010000515.1:0-2872 GCA_031410275.1 Bacteroidota bacterium | reverse complement strand
CTTTCAACCACCGCAAAAATGGTGCAATAATATTCTACACCTGTATTGTCTTTCGTAATATTACCTCCACTAGGTACTTGTTTACTTTTATCATTGGTGGTCAAATCAGGCGAAATAGATTTCCAGCTTTGCCCTTCATTTTCCGAGACAAAAAGTTCATTCCCGGCAGCATATATTTTTTTAGGATTATGTGGTGAAAATAAAATCGGGAAGTTCCACTGAAAACGATACTTCAATGTATCAGCGCCATCACCAATTGGCGAAACAGGATACACACTGACCGTTCTGTTCTCACCTGTTTTATGATTCAGTCGTGAAATATAACCTCCATAGTTTCCACCATATACAATATCATCATTCAATGGGTCAACTGCAATATGTCCGCTTTCAAAACCTGCGGTACTGCTCCAATCTTGTGAGCCAATACTGCCGTCATATGTTCGGCTTAAAATGCGCACACTGCTATTATCTTGCTGACAACCTAAAATGCGATACGGAAAATGTGTATCGGTTGTTACTCTATAAAACTGAGCAGTTGGTTGATTATTATAAGTGCTCCAATTGTGTGCACCATCAAAACTTATTTGCGCTCCTCCGTCATCGGCTATCATCATACGTTGACCATCTTCAGGATCTATCCACATATTATGATGGTCACCATGTTGAGTTCCGACCTGTGAAAATGTTTTACCACCGTCTGTACTTTTATAAAATTCTACATTGCATATATATACCAGGTTTTCATTTTTAGGGTCTGTAAAAATTTTACTGAAATACCAAGCACGTTGACGAATTTTATTCTCATCATTTTGTTTAGTCCAGGTTTCTCCGGCATCATTACTAACAAACAAGCCGCCGGTTTTGCTTTCGACCAACGCAAATATTTTATCGGTATTGGATGCACAGAGGCTAATCCCAATAATGCCTAAGGTATCTTTCGGAAAGCCTTTATTTTTTGAAATTTCCTTCCAACTTTCTCCGCCGTTTGTACTTTTCCAAAGTGCGCTTCCTTCACCTCCACTTTCCATTCCAAAAGGTGATCGCTTCACACGCCAAGTACTTGCATACACTGTATTCGGGTTCGTATTATCGATAGCCATATCTACTGCACCTACTTCATCATTCACAAATAAAACATGCTCCCAACTCTTGCCTCCATCAGTTGTTTTAAATATTCCTCGCTCATCATTGGCACCAAATAAATGACCAATGGCAGCACAATACACAATGTCAGGATTACGCGGATTGAACACAATTTTTGTGATATGCTTGGTATCATTTAATCCGACATTCTTCCATGATTTACCGCCGTCAATCGACTTCCACATGCCATTACCTTCGCTCACATTACCACGCAATGTATTCTCGCCTGTACCTGCGTAAATAAGCAAAGGGTCAGTTGGACAAACTTCTACACTACCTATGCTGCCGCCAAAATATTTATCCGAAATATTTTTCCAATTGCTGCCTCCGTCTTTTGTTTGCCATACACCACCACCGGTAGAACCCATGTAAAACACTTGTTTATTTTTATAATCACCACAAATACCACTTGCCCGTCCCCCACGAAAAGGGCCGATATTTCTGTATTGATAGGTTGTAAATAATAAAGAATCTAAAGGATATTTTAGTTGTGCTTCAGAACGAAATGATAGGAATAAAACAAAGCTGAGAAGGAAATATTTTTTCATGATGTGAAAATAGTAAAAAATAGTTGATGACTTATATTCGAAAATCATCTATCTCATATTTAAAGTCCCTCTACAGAAGTTAATTTATTTTTTTTGGGTCAGGGACACTGCCATGATGAGGCATTGGTGGCGATGGCACCGTTCAACAGTCTAGCTTTATGCATCAGACTTCACCTCATAAATTTTCATTGATGGGAATTAATAAAACAGCTTTAGGCTATAAAGAACATATTACTTTCGAAAGCTTTGCCTTCGAAAGTAATATGGATAAATGTAACCACGCAACAATCTATACCCCAAAAATAGATGAACTATTTTTAAAGTATAGATTGCTTAAATTAGTTTGCTTAGAAGAAAAGAGATGATATATTGTAACGTGTACTTCTTAGCCTACTGGTATACAAATACACTCGTCATCTCAATTTATTTATGCGAGTCTTACGTTCTCTGCATTAGGACCTTTTTTTCCTTGTGTTACTTCATAGGTAACTTTATCGCCTTCTTTGATTGAATCGATTAATCCACTCATGTGAACAAAAACTTCTTGATTGGTTCCGTCTTCGATTAAAAAACCAAAACCTTTTGCTTCGTTATAAAATTTTACTGTACCGCTTGTCATTTTACTGATGTTTAAATTGAAAAAATAATTTATTAAAGCGCAATGATACTACAATAAGTACGCTTTATCAAATACAATATTTTTTCAGGTCACCTTATCTCCAAAAAAAGAACTGCCGGATAAACGCCAATGATAGACTGCTGCCGCATTTACTAACATACGTCAAGTAAGCGTAAGTGGTAAGATTATAATTTTGTATCATCCATAAACCTAAAAATTTTAACCATGAAACTATTTTATTTCTCCCTCGCCGTATTTTTTGTACTGGGTTCAATCGCTGAATATTTTATTACCCTTAAAGAAGACAAAGGGTATTATAGTCTTGCTGATTTTAGAAGCAATTTAAAAATAATGTTCGCTGCAATGCTAATGGATTTGCTTGTTAAAACCGCTGCAATTTATCTCTTGTTTAAACTGGCACATTATCATTTGTTTTCAATCGGCTATCAATGGTGGGCTTGGATACTCTGTTATTTGGTATGGGATTTTGTCTTTTATTTAAAACATTATATGGAACATAATGTACGATTTATGTGGGCCATCCATGTCATACATCATTCAT
>JANNYV010000514.1:0-2905 GCA_031410275.1 Bacteroidota bacterium | reverse complement strand
CCTTGTGATCAACACGTCGTCGGCCGACGGCGGATTCGCTCCGGTGCTGAATGCTTCGGTGTACCCTATCGGTATTAGAGCCGCTGGATTGCAGTCAAGATATTGGTCAATTGCTCAAAAAAATCACGATTTAATCAGTTTATCGGGTGATTTTTTATACAATCGTCTTTTTTGGCTTTCGTTTGGGGTATTGGGTTTATTGCTTACTTATCGCTTATTTTCATTACAGCAAGTGCTTAATCCAATAATTAAGAAGAAAAATAAAGTGGTGAAAGGTCGCCCTGAGTTATTGAATGAAACCATGCCTCATGTGGTACGAAAATTCAATAATTACTTCCTTCAAATTATTGAATTAACGAAAGTATATTATCAAAGCATCATCAAAGACTTGCCTTTTATTGGTCTTACGATTTGTGGAATTATGATATTTATTTTCAGTAGTACGACCCTTAAAGGTTGGTATGGTACAACGGTTGTGCCTTCTACTTACAAAATGTTAGAATCAATGGGTATTTTAACGGGTGTATTTCCGTTGATTTTGACCATTATGTATATTGGAGATTTAGTTTGGAAAGAAAGAGAATTGCGGATGAATTTGATTCACGACACTTTGCCTATTTCAAATATTACTGTAATGGTTGGCAAATTACTGGCTTTAACGCTGGCTTTTTGTTCAGTTTTTGTGATAAGTATTCTTATTAGCATTACGATTCAAACCTTTAAAGGGTATTACGATTATCAATTAGGAGTATATGTTAAAGAACTATTTGGGGGGACTCTAATTTCTTTAATCCTTTTCATGCTCTTAGGCTTTTTCATCCATTCATTAGTTAATAATAAATTTTTAGGGCATGGAATAATGATTATGATATTTATTTCAGATTTAGTTCTTAGCTATTGGGGAGTTGAACATAACTTATTGCGGTTCAATTCTGCTTCATTAGGAAACTACTCTGAGATGAATGGTTATGGACATTTTGTGCCGTTTTTTGTTTGGGGAAACATATACTGGACTGCGTTTAGTGCGATATTATTTGCCATTGGTTCAGTATTGGCGGTACGTGGTTCTGAGGAAATATTGAAGTCTCGTCTTAAAGTCGGGAAAAGTCAATTAAATAAATCTATACTTACTTTCTTCATATTTACTACAACCGTTTTTGTAGCAAGTGGTGCTTACATTTATTATAATACGAATCACTTAAACCATTATACGAATACAAAAACTCAGGAAAAAGAGTCTGCCGATTATGAAAAGACTTTGAAGAAATACGAAAATGTAGCCCAACCTAAAATTACGGATGTAAAATTAATGATTGATCTAATGCCAGAAGGTCGTGATTTTGTGGCAACTGGACATTATTGGTTGAAAAACAAAACCAATAAACCCATTAATGATCTGCATATAATGGCAGGGACTTATGATAACATGAAAGTTGATTATTTGAAATTGAATGTTGGTACTCAGTTAAATACTCAATTCGTTAAGGATTATAACTTTTACATATACCAACTAAAAAAGCCGTTACAACCATCTGATAGTTTGAAAATGGATTTTCAAATTAAATTCCAAACAGAAGGATTTTCGCAAGGGAAAGGTGGAACGGATGTAGTAAATAATGGAACATTTTTTAATAATACCTATTTTCCGATGATTGGTTATGCCAAGGAAGGAGAACTAAGTGATGATGATAAACGTAAGGAAAATGGATTAAAAGAACGTCCAAGAGCATTGGATAGAAATAACCCTGTGGGTTTAAGTCGTAGTGTTTATGGTGATGATGCAGATTTTATAAATTTTGATATTACCCTTGGAACATCTCCTGATCAAATCGCCATTGCTCCTGGTTATTTACAAAAGGAGTGGAAAGCGAACGGAAAGCGATATTTTCATTATGTAATGGATGTTCCAATTTGCAATTTTTATTCGATAGTGTCCGCTAAATATACTATTCAAAAGGAAAATTATAAAGGTGTGAATTTAGAAATTTATTATCATCCTACACATACGTATAACATAGACCGTTTAAAAAAATCAATGAAAGCATCGCTTGACTATTATCAAGCTAATTTTGGGCCTTATCAGTATCGTCAGCTACGAATTATGGAAGTTCCAAGGTATCATGGATTTGCACAATCTTTTGCGAATACTGTTCCTTTTGGTGAGAGTATGGGTTTTGCTATGAATATTGATGATAAAAAAGACATTGATATGCCATTTTTTGTAACAGCCCATGAAATTGCTCATCAGTGGTGGGGGCATCAGGCACGTGAAGCTGATGTGAAAGGGGCTGGATTTCTCTCAGAATCATTGGCAGAATATAGTGCTTTAATGACCATGAATAAGTATACTCCAAAGGAACAAATGCAAAAGTTCTTAGAATTTGAATTGGATTACTATTTAAGTGGAAGATCTGGCGAACGAAAAAATGAAGAGCCATTATCAACTTGTGCAAACCAGCAATATATTCACTACAATAAAGGATCACTGGTTTTGTATTCGATTCAAGATTATATTGGGGAAGGAAAATTGAATTCAGCTCTAAAAAAATATCTTCAAAAGTGGGATTGGAAGGTAGTTAGTAAAACAGGAATTTATCCAAATAGTAATGATTTAATAAAGGAAATAAGAGCTGTAACACCCGATTCTTTACAATATTTGGTAACAGACTTTATAGAATCAATTGTTCTTTATGACAATAGAGTAGTAAAAGCGGATGCTAAAAAGGAAAAAGGAGCATATAAAGTTGATTTTACTGTTGCGTGTGAGAAGGTAAAAGCTGATAGTCTTGGTAATGAAAAACCTATGAAAATGAACGAATGGCTTTGGGTTGGGATTTATGGCAAACCCGATAAAGATGATAAGCAGAAACTAATTTATTATCAACGCCATCGAATTAATCAAGCA
>JANNYV010000513.1:0-4295 GCA_031410275.1 Bacteroidota bacterium | reverse complement strand
ACCATTGATACAGAAAACCTGTTGCTACATTGGCATTTAAATTAACACTCCCGCCTTGACAAAAAGAAGTGGCGCTCGCCGGTGTGATAGAAGCCGATGGCGCAGTTCCAATTGATACAACAGCAGGTGAAGAAGTTCCCGGTGTCAGGCAACCTGAAGAAGATGAAACTATTACAGAATAAGATCCGGAGACAGCAGCATTATATACTGATGATGTTGCACCACTCAACAAAGTAGTACCATTATACCATTGATATGAAAATCCTGCACCGGTATTGGCATTTAGTGTAACCGTATTAGGTGCACAAACAGTCAATGATCCTATTGGTGTTATGGATGCCGGTGTTACACCACCACCCGTTGCAACAATCACTGTTGTTGGAGTACGTACGCTGAAACAGTCATCGCCCTTTAATACCCAATCATAAAAGAAATAATAACGAACAGGATCGGCTGCTGAGTTTCCGGTAATAGAAATGGGACCATTCGTGTATGGGTACGAAGCCCCTGCACTATTACGATATAAATTGATACCCACTGCTGTTGTCACACTCATTGCGCCAAGCTGCAAGCCTGTCCCAACAGGTATAGGCATATTGAGTGTCACTACACTACCACCGGTTGGAATATTTACAATGATACTGTCAATGACAACTCCTGCTGAATTTGTAAGTACTATTTTTCGGTTGCCTGCACCCGATGCCAATACCCATACTGATTGAAGAATTGTAGGTGCAGTGCAATCAAAAATCTGATAACGTACTGTATTATAATTGGCTCCTGCACCAACTGCGGTATTATTTAAGGGACCTACATGATAGGTAGGTGCTGTAATTTTTTCTTCGGCATAATAAGTTGTTGTGCTTGATAATATTGGCGTTGTAAAATTTGTTCCTGTGTATAAATTGCTTCCACCGCTAGCTGCTGGAAACCATTTTATAGTATCGCCAATATTGTTAGGTACCGCATTTAGAAGAGCTGTTCCCGGGGCACATAATGTGGCACCTGTCGTTGCGGGTCCGGGAGGTGGACCAACATGTATATAGGATAATTGAGTTAATGAATCATTCCCGCAAGTTCCTCCATTTACAACAAGTTTTACTGTATACACTCCACTTGAATAAGTATGTGAAGGATTGAATTGAGTTGACGTATTCCCATCACCAAAGTACCAAGTAAAGGTATTCCCATTTGTACTATTGTTAGTGAAATTTACGGTCAATGTAGTATCACACGTTTGCAAAAGATCGCCCGTAAAACTGCTCATTGCAGGTGCGGCAACATACGGAGCGCCGACACATACTGTACTCCATGCATTTGTTGTTGCAATGGTTGGAGTTGAACAACCTCCATATAATTCAGTGGAAGAAACAATAGAATAAAAACGAGCATCGGCATAGGTGGCAGATGGAAAAAGATGAACAGTAAGTGTACGGTATGCAATGAGACCTGCAGTATCAGTACCAAGTGCTGTAATATTATTTGCAGCGATTCCTATACTTAAAAGGTAATACCAATAATTAAGTGGTCCATCGTTATCATGCGGTTCGCCTGATGCAGACCAATTGGTACCTTGATAGCAAATAGGCTGAGCCATTGATAATGGGTTCGACATTGAACGGATTCCAACTCCATCTGCAACACCTGCCGTAGTGCAAGTGATATCGGCTCCGATAATCCAATCCCATTGTGCGGGCCGTGCATATTTTTCTACGGCGGTTCCGAATATATCACTATAGCCTTCATTTAATGCATCGGATTCATCACTACCTGAACTGCTCGCGCTTAAGTCTGCGGTGAAGTTCGTTAGTCCGTGTGTTATTTCATGACCACATACATCGAGCCCGGTCATAATTAAAAACCCTGATGAAATTTTTCCATCTCCATAGGTCATTCGTGTACCATCCCAAAATGCATTCGCATAATTGACATTGTAATGGACATAGCTTTTTAAAGCAAATCCTGCATCATCGATACTGTTGCGCCCATGTTTATTAAAATAATAATCATAGGTTTTTTGCGCACCCCAATGTGCATCAGTAGCGGCTTCGTCATGAGCCGCATTTACATTGTTCCAATAATTATCAGCATCGGTAAAATCGACAGAGCCTGTATAACTTGTGCCGGTTAGCATATTAAAGGTATTTAATCCAAGACCTCTGCTTGCATCGTGCAATCGAAAACTTGTGGCAGCGGTACTATCTGTCTGAAATAGTTGAGTACCTGAAAATTTTGTTACAGCGGTTCCATTTACATTGATATGTTCAATCAGATTTTTTGATAAAATAATATGGCCGTTTGCAACATCCACGTATTCTATAGTTCTGCTCATTGGTTCTTGTGCATATATATTAAAGGCATAGCATACATGATAAATTCCGTTTAGCTTTAAAATAAAGGATTCTGCTTTTGGGAAATAGGTTGCTGACGGATTATTCATTTCTTGTTTGATTCCTTCTTCTTCAGAAGCTACTTGCCATTTATATTGAATAGCGTTTACTTTGTTCAATGCTACTTGCAAGGCAGATGAAGCGGTTAGAGATGCTTGCATATTTAAATTCGGGATATCATTGTAGGCAATTCCTCCAATACTTTCAAGAACACCATTCCGGGTATGTGCGATATACATTGAACCTTGAATGGGAATCCCTTTATAGGTTTGACGATAGCGTATATGCTCCATACCGAGCTCATCTTTTGTGCGATTAATTTCAGAGAGCCCATAATCATTACCGATGTTGAGATAAATAGACATCCATTGAGGAAGTGCTTCTATTACCGGAGCAGAGGCTTTCATAAATTGAATATAATTCGGCACTGAAGATTGTTCTGTATAACGAAGTAATGAAGTGCCAAATATTTTATGGTTCGCCTCGGCGTCCTTGAGAATTGTTTCGCGAGCAGAAAGTGTAAAACTTACTAAACTAAAGACTAGAAAAAGGGAGCGCTTTATCATCATTTAAAATTTTGCGCTAAATTACTGCTATTCATAGATACAATGGAATTCAGTTATGGCTGTTTGTATATGAAAATGTGCTCTTTATCTCAAATGCAAAAACGATTGAGACCTTTGATAGAGGCTGTTTCAAAAGTTATTGGTCGTTAATTTATTAGGTTATTTGATCTGGGATGAAAAAATAGCTTCCGGTCATTTGCAAAACCAATAGCATAAGAACTCAATAACCAAGTAACCTGAGAATATAGCTTCTCACAAAATACCCTGGAAACACAATATGGGTGACATATGTATTTAACGCATGTGTTTAATTTTAATGTTTATTATTCTGATAGTAAACCAATAGACGGCATAATTATTGTGACAAAACGAGTTGAGTAAGACGCTCAATCTGACTCACTTAAACTCTGAAAAAAGTCACTTCGTATTGCAAACATCATGTTGATTCATTGCATTTGTTGGGGCAAAAAAACATAATTACTCAAAAAAAATGAACAACTCATGGGCACAATTCTACAACAAAAATTAAGACAAGGCTTCGTGTTTTTAACACTTATGCTATTCGGTTTTGCCGGATTTACTCAAACAGGAACAGCCGTCACAATGACTGTACAGAATGCAGTGCAAACTGCACCCAACATGTTTGAATATGATGTGATGGTAACCAATACCGGAACAACTGCAATTGCCATACGAGGTTATTCCTGTGGTGTAAACTTTGCATCCGGAATGGGTGGCACAGGAACACTGAGTCATACCTATGTTTCTAGAGATGCTTCACTTTCAACATTGCCTGCAGTCTCTGCCGGTTATACTGCATCGAGTTATCATTTACGACTGACAACTACTAATGCAGCTGCCGGAAATGAAGTGGCTTTAACGGCAGGTGTTCCTGTCCGTGTAGCCACTATGCGAGTTACAAATACGGTTAGTTTTCCAAGCGGTTTCAATCCGGCCTTAGCTATACAAACAATGGTTGCCGCAGGTAAAACATCTTGTGTTGTGACGGCTATTTTAACTCCACCCGGAACAAGCTATGCGATAAATGCAATTGGCAATAGTACCGCATCAGGAACTTTGCAAGCACTTACAGGTCAAGTAAATACTCCATGTTTTTTTCTTAATTCTACAACGCCATTTACTGCTACTATTACATCGATACCGGTTACATGTTATGGACAAAGTAATGGAACGGCTACTGTAACACTTTCCGGTGGAACGGGCGCATTAACAGTTGCCTCAGGTTCATATAAAATTAACGGAGGCAGTAGCATTACCTATTCTGGAAATGCATTTACTATTACTGGTTTAGCAGCGGGTACTTATACAATCTCAGTAA
>JANNYV010000512.1:0-3323 GCA_031410275.1 Bacteroidota bacterium | reverse complement strand
ATAGTTGATTTGATTAGAGTAAATAAAATTTACTTTGCTTTGCGTGCATTGATTTGAAAATTCATAATGCCTCCGGATAGCACGCTCGGATTGAGTAAGGTTAATGTATTGATATAGGGCAAGCGGCTCATTCTGCTATATGCCCAGTTGCGTGTGGTGTTATTATCGAAAAGCAAACCCATGTCTTTGCCATCACTTCCTTCATTATTCGCCATGCCTGATGCAATGGTAAAATCTAGTAGTGGATTATCAACACCGTTATCAATATCGATTTGGCTTACCATTTGAGGATTTTGGTTGGCAATATTTCCACCTACATTCAAATTTCCACCACTCAACCAAGGCGTGTTACTACCCGTGCAGTTGTATGTAAGGTTATTTAGAAAACTAGAGTTCGTAATATTATTAGCAGGATTTCGATTAATGAAAATTGTGTTCAACACATTCAAATTGGTATTGTTCCCTTGAAAGCAATCTTTATTCGTGACAGATGAAACCCCGTAAAATAAATTATGATTAAAATTGACATTCGTTGCATTGATACAGTTTTGCATTCCATAAGGATTTGAACCATCAACTGATTTATAGAACACATTATTTTCAATAGTGAAATTTTGATATATACTTGAAGCTATAAAAAGAATACCGGCGTTTTGAAAATAATTTCCTTCTACATAGATGTTTGATGAAATGTTAGTGCTATAATTACCACGCGGGTCGACAATCAAACCGTATGTGAATTTATTTCGGAGAATTTTTATATTGTGCACTGCATGAGTATACGTGCTTCCCTCGCCAATTCCAATAGCCACAACCTCTAAACCAATAACAGCAGAACCATCAGCGCCATATACCGGTGCTGTAGATAGACCGTTCGAATTGGTAATCGACAGGTAGTTTACTTTGGCAGTTAAGGGAATTGTTTTGTCGGGGTTCATACCGGGGCCTATTATGGTCAATTTTTTATTTGAGATACCGGCGTTGCCGTAACTTATTGTACTGCCGTGTAAATAAATGGTATCACCAGTTGAGGATGCATCCATACAAGATTGTAAATTACTAAATTGAGCTAGTCCACTTGGGTTATTGTTTACAGTTCTAACAGTGGCTTGTGATGCAAATGTTGCGAAGACAAGCAAGGAGAGGATGATGTTTTTCATGATTGATTTTGATTGGGATTAAATTATTTAATGATGTAAAAATGGGATGAAATAGAATGGTGTACAATAGCTAGATATAGCTATACGCAAATGAGAGAGACATGAAAACATTGTTAGAGGAAATGTGGCGAAAAAAATAAATTAGAAAACAGTCAAGTAATACAAGCCATTTTTAAAAGTCCCAATTGAAGTTTCTATTTGCGTTATTACTTATTTCGTAAGGCATACGAAACTGCTTCCCCGAGTGAATGTACTTGTAATTTTTCATAAATTTTTTTGATATGATTATTGACTGTACTGTAGCTAATGCTTAATACATCGGCTATCATTTTATAGCTAAGTCCATCGGCCAATTTATGCAGTACTTCTAATTCACGCGGACTTAAACTCTCCATTTTATCGTCAACAATTGTTGGTCTTTTAAAATAATTCATTACCTGCAAAGCCACGCTGGGTGTCATAAATGCACCGCCATTGTGTACTTCTTCTATGCTAGAAATAATGCTGGCAATGGATGCCTTTTTGAGTATATAACCATCGGCACCATTTTGCAAACAAGCAAATATTTTTTGTTCATCCTCATACACGGTTTGCATAATTACTTTAATATGCGGAAAATTATTCTTTATTCTCCGCACACCTTCTATCCCATCTACATAAGGCATTTCTATATCCATCAGCACTACATTTGGTATAGTGTCTTGCATTTCTTGAACTACATTTTCACAGTTGGATGCACTACCAACACTTTGCATATTTTCTGTAAGCTCTAATAATGAAAGCAAGCTTTCACGACGGGCTTTGTTATCATCGTAAATAAAAACGGATATCATTTTTCAAAATTAATTTTTTTTATTTTAATTCGAATAGCTAATACTAGCTATTGGAATACTACAATAAATTTGAGTTCCTTTCGCAGGCTCACTCTTGATAGTGCAAGTCCCCTTTAAATTCTTACAGCGTCCTTTGATATTTGTAATACCATCACCATACTGAATGGTCGAAGCATCAAAGCCAATGCCATTATCTGAAATAGCAATATTCAATTGTTCATTTTGTATTTTAATGCTCAACTGAAAGTAGCCGGCATCACTATATTTTCTGCAGTTGTTCATTGCTTCTTTAACAATCATCAATATAGTCCTTCTATGTTCAGGATGATGAATAAGACGTTCAGCGTTATCTTCTATATTAATTCTTGCCTCAATATTTTGGGTTTGCAATAATTCGACCACATACTCATGTACCCGTTTTGCAATCGTTTCATTTTTATGATTCCCAATTTGCAAACTCCATATAATGTCCTCCGTTCGCATCATTAATTCCTTAATTTGAATTGCCATTTTTTGGGATAAATTTTTAATAATTTCTGGTTTATTATTAATGTGCGTCTGAATTAATTCGTTATAAATAGAAACACTACTCAGGGTAGAACCAATATCATCATGAAAGTCAGCACTAATTCTATCTCGTTCTCTAATCAATAAATTATGAGCTCGTTGTTCTTCATTTTTTTCTTGCATTTTTCTTTTGACATAAAGATTTGCAATTACAAATAAAACAGCCACCGTAAAAATAATATAGATTAAAAATGCCCAAAAAGATCTATACCATGGGGCTTTAATAACAATTCCAAAAAACCTTTTTTCAACCCATCCTATATTTCGATTATAGTATTGGGCAACAAATGTATAACGGCCTTCTCTGAGATTGGGATAGCGAATATCAATTGGATTATTTTCAGTATTCCATTCCTTTTCAAGACCAATTAGCTTATATCTAATTTGGCATTCGCTCGTTGGAAAATTGACTTGCATCAATCTAAATGAAAGTGAATTATATTGATAAGGTATCGTAAATTGATTGTCATTTCGAGTTATATGTAAGGAAGCTGGAAATCTATTATTGAATTTTAAATTATAACAAACAATGTCATTTCGATTGGTATCCTTTTCAATCTTAGTAGGATTGAAATAAGTAATGCCATCTATGCTTCCGAATACAAAGTCTCCATTTTTTTAGGTATTGGAAATAGTTCTGCTGTCTTCGTCGTGGTTATCGCGGTTTTTTTTCTCATCGCGATCGGCACCGTTAACTCGATCAGGAACGTCGACGACCGCTTCCCGTCCGTCGCTGTCAAGAAGGGCGACGGCCAGGTGTTCG
>JANNYV010000511.1:0-7433 GCA_031410275.1 Bacteroidota bacterium | reverse complement strand
ATACGAATTCAGTCGCAATTTCAGAAATGAAGGCATGGACAGGACACATAACCCGGAGTTTACTATCCTCGAGTTTTATGTCGCTTACAAAGATTATATCTGGATGATGGAGACCACCGAAAAATTATTAGAGCGTACAGCAATGGCCACCAATGGTAAGACAAAATTAGAAGCCTGGGGAAATGAAATTGAATTTAAAGCCCCTTACAAACGTATTAGTATTTATGATGCCATTCAAGAACATACCGGTTTTGATATCAGCGAAATGAACGAAGATGAAATCAGAGAAATATGTAAGAAAGTAAACATTCATACCGAACAAAGTATGGGTAGAGGAAAATTGATCGATGAATTGTTTGGCGGTCAATGTGAATCGCATTATGTGCAACCAACGTTTATCATAGATTATCCGGTTGACATGAGCCCATTGACAAAAAAACATAGAAGCAAGGAAGGATTAGTAGAGCGTTTTGAATTAATTATTAATGGAAAAGAAATCGCAAATGCTTACACCGAATTAAATGATCCAATCGATCAACGTGAACGTTTTGAAGAGCAAGTAAAACTGATGGAACGTGGTGATGATGAAGCCATGTTTATTGATTATGATTTTCTTCGTGCACTCGAATATGGTATGCCACCTACATCGGGTATTGGTATTGGTATTGACCGCTTGGCGATGTTGATGACAAACCAATCGAGTATACAAGATGTGTTATTGTTTCCTCAAATGAGACCGGAGAAGTTTATATAGATAGGAGATGTAAAATTAAATAACTTACAACTCATAACCCCTTAACTCACTAACAAAATACCCATGATTTCGTTTAATGTAGTCATCGAAAAATTTGGTAAGCAAGGTGAAAAAACCGGTTGGACCTATATTGTCATTCCATTTGATATTGCTGAACAAATCAACCCGGCGTGCAAAAAATCATTTCGTGTCAAAGGGTTTTTAGATACTGTAAAAATTAAAGGTGTTGCCTTGCTTCCAATGGGTGAAGGGAATTTTATCATGGCATTGAAAAATGATTTACGTAAACAAATCAAAAAAACAAAAGGAGATTCCTTGCTGGTGCGAATTGAATTGGATAAAGAAGAATATCAGCTGAATGTTGATTTAGTTGATTGTTTGAGTGATGAGAAAATAGCTTCGACCAATTTTTATAAACTCCCAAAATCGCATCAAAATTATTATAGCAAATACATCGATTCGGCTAAAACGGATACAACCAAAGCAAAACGAATTGTGCAGGTTGTACGTGCCATGCAATTGAATCTGACCTACGCAGAGATGCTAAGGAGTTCAAGCGAAAAAAATGAGTAACAGCAAATAATGTGAGATGATTTCTTGGGCGTGCCCCCGAAGCAAGAAGTTCTTTCTTCTCTTCGTATTGTTTTTCTGCTTCAGGGGCGGGCTCTCGCTGCAATCTCCCGCTCAAAGCAGCAGGAGGATTTTCGCTACGATCCCTCACGCATCGCACTTTTCAAGCTTTACATATCATTGAAAATAGCCCTTTATTCAACCTCTTATTTCTATCATTAACCGCAAGCAACACACCAACCATCTTCCTATTTATGAAGTCTTGTAACTAAACTTTGATAGTTTCAGTTTTTATATATATTTTTATCCCTCATTAAACATGATTATGAAACATATTGCCTTAGTTGCTATTACTTTTTTAAGCCTTACATTAAATGCGCAAATACTGCACATGAAATCAGGCGAGTTTGTTCCGGTAGGAAATGTGAAAACGATTTCTGATTTTGCCAACTGGACTTCCGTTCAATTCGAAAACAAAACCTATTGTCTTGTGCAATTCACTGCCTCTACATCCGCGGAGCAACGGACCCTTATCACTCAAGAAACCGGTATTCAGTTTTTTGATTATTTTCCGCAATGGGCATTCTTGACTGCCATACCCACAAATTTTAATATTCAACAATTAGCCGATTATAATGTCCGAAGCATTTTACCTTTTGAAGCCAAGTATAAAATTGCACCCAAATTATTGCAACGTCCCTTCCCAACCTGGATGGATAAAGGAAATGGCAGGGTAGAGGTACTCGTAGAATTACAACATGATATTGCCAATGCGTCTCTTTTATTTACTGAAAAAAATATGACTGTTATCAAATGGAGAAACCAATATCGAGCTATCGTTGAAATTTCTGAGAATGAAATTCAAACACTTGCTTCATATCCTTGGGTAAAATATGTACAAACAACTTCGGCTCCTGCTGTTTTAGAAAATCTTACAGAACGCAGCGACCATCGTGTAAATACCATCGATGCCTCCTATGTAACCGGTTTGCATTATGATGGTACAGCCGTTTCGATTGCGGTTGGTGACGATGGATTGATAGGGCCACATATAGATTTTGCCGGTCGTGTTTTTGATCATACAACGGCGAATGCCGGAACCCATGGCGATCATGTGTGCGGGATAGCAGCAGGCGGTGGAAATTTTAATCCCATCGCATCAGGAAATGCACGCGGAGCAGATTTACATATTTATTCAGACTACGATAATTTGTTTAATGCCCCTGTTGATTATGCGACTCAAGGAATACGGATTACATCTAATTCATTAGGGCAAGGTTGTAATATAGGCTACGATATTGATGCGGAAGATGCAGATCATTTAATTAATTTAAAAAAATCATTGATGAGTGTGCATTCAGCCGGAAACAGCGGTGGCGGATCATGTGGTGGTGTACCTCAAGGGTTTTATACAATTACAGGTGGTTACAAAGCAGGTAAAAATGTAATGGCCATCGGCAATGTTGATAATAGCGATGTGTTAGAACCGTCCTCAAGCAAAGGCCCTTCTGAAGATGGTCGCATTAAACCTGAAATTGTTGCAGTAGGAACAGATGTGTATTCAACCCAACCAGATAATACTTATGCAACGTTAACCGGCACTTCAATGGCTTGTCCCGGTGTATCAGGAACATTAGCGAGTCTTTGGCAAGCCTACAGAGAAACACATGCAGGCATTGATCCTTACAGTGCCTTGATAAAAGCATTAGTAATGAATACAGCTGATGACCTTGGTAATCCGGGACCTGATTTTAAATATGGTTTTGGTCGTATCAATGCAAGACGAGCATTCAGAGCAATGAACAACAATCAGTATTTTATTGATTCAATGAATAATGGCGGTGCCAAAGATTTTTTTATTAATATCCCTCCAAATACACGACAACTTAAAATCATGCTTTATTGGAATGATTTCGAAGGAAACCCAGCAAGCTCTACGGCGCTTGTCAATGATTTGGCTTTATCAGTACAAGAGCCTTCCGGTAATGTGATTGATCCTTGGGTATTAGATAATTCTCCAAGTGTGGCTGCGCTGAATGCACCTGCAGTAAGAGGTGTCGATAATTTAAATAATGTAGAGCAAGTCACATTAGATTCTGTTATTTCAGGACCTTGCATTATTTCCGTGAATGCAGTAGATGTCCCCTTAGGTCCACAAAAATATGTATTGGTATATGAGTTTTTAAATGACCAAGTGAAGCTCACGTATCCTCAGGGTGGGGAGTCGTTTGCCAATGGACAAAAAGAACGTATCAGATGGGATGCTTATGGAAATAATGCAGGTACATTTAAGTTAGAATATTCTGCCAATGCAGGTGGTGCATGGACAACCTTATCGAACTCTATACCCGGCGACCGACGATATTTCGATTGGACGCCACCAACAACATTAAACACGGGTCAAATGTTGATGCGTATTAGCAGGGGTACTTTTTTTGATGTAAGCGATACATTGTTTACTGTATTTGATGTACCTAAAAATTTAACTGTTGATACTGCTTGCGGAACAATCTTTCATTTAAAATGGGATGCATTGCCATTCGCTTCTGAATACAAAATTTTCACCATGGGTGCAAAATACATGACACAAATAGGAACAAGTACCACTAATAGTTTTGTCATCAACGGAGGCGTGAATACAACGGATACTTTTTATTATGCGGTATCAGGTGTAAATGGAGGAAATGGTGCGAATGGCTTACGTACGCTAGCGTATATAAAACTTCCCGGGAATGTCAATTGTGTAGATGATGCCTATAACTTAGCCACGATTCTACCATTTACAGATGCTTATTCTTGTGCTACAACAGCTCCGGTTTCTGTAAAAGTAAAAATAAAAAATATTGGATACAGATCTTTAGTAAATCTACCAATTTATTATCAGGTGAATGCAAATCCTGTGGTCGCTGAAGTGATTCCCGGCCCCATTGCCATTGGTGATACCTTGATTTATACATTTGCAACAACGACAAGTATGGCTGTACCAAATACGTATGTTGTGAAAACTTGGTCCAGTATTTATACTGACGTAGTGGTGATAAATGACAGTTCACAATCTACTGCAACAGTTTCTATTGCTACTACTTTACCGGCACCGACTGTTGAAGATTTTGAAGGACCACTATTTCCACCAACCGGTTGGAGAGTAATTGATGCAGATACAAGTGTGAAATGGCAAAAGACATTATGCCTTGTTGATCCAACAGGATTTAATACGCATACTGCCTACATGGATTTTTTCAACTATGCGAACTTAAATCAGATTGATGAATTAGAAACTGTACAGTATGACTTGACAGGTATAACAGCCGATACCGTTTTAATGACTTTCGATGTATCACATGCATACGGTATTAAGGGAATTGATTCATTGCGAATTTTAATTTCTGAAGATTGTGCAGCAACGTTTACTCCAACAACTTATTACAAGGGAGGAATTCCATTAGCAACAGCCGGTATGATGAGTACCATATTTTCACCGACACTTACTTCACAATGGCGTAACGACAGAATAGATTTGACAAGCTATATCGGAAAGAAAATTTTCCTTCGATTTAGAGCCACCAATGAAAATGGCAATAATTTATTTATCGACAATATTAATATTCAGTTGAAAAATGCTTGGCCTTTAGGAACATCGATGTTCGAAGATCAACTAGTCTCTGTTTATCCAAATCCTTCTGATGGAAATTATACATTAGAATTTAATTCGAATAGTACAAAAGATGTTCGCTATGCAATTTATAATATTACCGGACAAAAAGTAAAAGAGAATAGAATTCCGCTTTCATCAGGCAATACCAAAGTAGCCATTAATATTTCAAGTATGGCAAGCGGCATGTATATGCTCGAATTGAAAGATGGTAATACCGTTAAAAAAGTGAAGTTGATTAAATACTAATCTTCTACTATAAATAAACGCAATAAATTTAATGCAGTATTCGTCACGAGTACTGCATTTTTTTCTCTGTCATAAAATACAGACATTCGTTTAGAAATGGTCTTTCCTTTTTTTGATAAACCAATCCAGACTTCAGTATTCTTTTCCTGCATTTCGAGATGACCACTCACTGATAATGCAAATGTCGAATTCATTTTTTCCCGGCAACGTTCTGCCATTTCGATCACTGTTTCACTACTGATCACATCATGGGTTTCAATGGTTTGTTTGGCTACCCCCAACACATTTATTTTACTTTCAATGGTATAGGGTACATAACCGCCTTTGAAAATTGTTGATGATCCTTTGACAGAAGTAATAGCCGCACATAACCTGCCGCCGGTGCAGCTTTCAGCAATAGACAAGGTTTCATTTCGTTGATGAAGAAGAGCGTAAATGACCTGTTCTATTTCACTATCGGTATCGGCAACAGTGATATTCTGCAATATCAATTTCATTTCATTGAAATACAAATTCATTTCATTTGGCTCAATATCGCTTGCTGTTAATCGAAGTTTTACGATTCCTAGTTTGGGTAAATAAGCAAGCTTAATATAAGAAGGTAACTTATGTTCAAAATCGGTCAACCGGTTCGCAATAAAACTTTCACCTTCTCCAGATGTCACCAAAGTTCTGTGTAAAATAGAAGGTGTTGTAAAATATTTTTTTAATGCGGGTAAAGCCTTAGTTGAAATAATATGTTGCATCTCAAACGGAACTCCGGGTAAGGAAATATAAATCTTTCTATTTTTTTCGAACCACATGCCTGCTGCTGTTCCCACTTCATTAAATAAGATCGCACAATTATCAGGTACCATAGCTTGCTTGAGATTGACATCGAGCATGGGTCTTTTACGGATGGTGAAAAGCGCTGTCACATGCTTTAGAATTTCGCTGTTTTGAATGAGAGTGCTTCCAAAATATTCACACAAAACAGGTTTGGTAATATCATCAGCTGTTGGCCCCAAGCCGCCGGTCAATATAATTAAATCCGCAGAATCACTTTCCTGATTCAAGGCATTTACTATATCTTCCTTTATATCACCGACCGCAACACGCCGTTTTACCCAAATACCAATTTCATTTAGTTGCTGTGCTATCCATGCTGAATTGGTGTCGATAGTTTGTCCAATCAGTAATTCATCACCGATGGTAATAATAGAACAATGTATTGATTTCAAAATATGGTATTTAAAAATCTAAAGTAAAGGAAATGTTGGAAGATGCAAGCAGAAAAATTTTAAATATTTGTATCAACTATATTACGAGTAATCCTGTTTTATAAATAGCATTCATAGGTTTATTATACCAAAATAAATCAAAATCATCGAGACCAAATGTTTCATAATCACTTACCATTTCCTGAAACGTAAATGTATGTTCGCGTTGCGATGAAACTTTATCCAGAAATTGTTTTAACCAAAACCCTTCCTGTTTGTTTAGTTGTATTACATGAGTTTCATTTCTCGTATTGAATGAAAGGCTTGCCATTTCCCATTGTTTCCCTTTTTTTGATTTGGTAAGAAAAGCGACTGCGGGTTCTTTGCCCAACCAAATTATTTTTGAAGTTGGTTTATGATTTTGAATAGTATCATTGTCCAATACGTTTTCAATATAACCGGGTGAGATAGAAGGCGGTGGTGTTTTATGTTCAAACCATTTTTGTAAAGGCTCATCTAAACCAATGCCATGCATATAATTGAACAATGATTTTTTCAAACCAAAACTAAATAATTCATGGTTTGTTCCTGTTGAATCGATATGCGCTATATCATTGTTTGCAAATTTGCCGATACGTTCAGTTTCCTTTTTGACAAAATATTTTTCGGGTTCCAAACCAACCGGACTATGTGCCGTCATTGCAAACTGATGCCAAAAACCGGATTTTAAAATACCACATTTAAAAAGTTGCCTGACCATATCTAACGAGTCAATAGTTTCCTGTGCCGTTTGTGTAGGAAAACCATACATCAAATACGCATGTACCATAATGCCTGATTGAGTAAAATGTTTCATCACTTTAGCAACTTGTGCAACACTGACTCCCTTTTGTATCAAGGCTAATAATCTGTCAGAGGCCACTTCTAATCCTCCCGAGACACCAATACAACCTGAAGCTTTCAAGAGTACACAAAGATCATGTGTGAAACTTTTTTCGAAACGAATATT
>JANNYV010000510.1:0-3251 GCA_031410275.1 Bacteroidota bacterium | reverse complement strand
CTAAGAAACCCGGTTATGATGATTTTAAAAAACGCCTGCGTCCACATCTGACCTTTTTGGATAAACTTAATATTCAATATGCGAATTCAATTTTTGATGTAACATCTACATTAAAAATGCAAAGTCAAATTATCGCCGGCGTCTATTTACATAGTAACTATACAACAGGAACTATCAGATATACTACGGATGAGATGACAACATCTGCATTGCCACATGAGTATAGCTATAATCCTAACTCAAATGAGCCTATTATTCTTACTCATACTACAACTATTAAAGCCCGGTATTATGAGAATAATAAACCACTAGGTCATCTCTTAACGGAAGAATTTATGATACACCGAGCACTCGGCAGAAAAATTACGGCTACAATTCTTCCAAGCCTTTCATACAATACCGGCGGCCTTCCTACATTAGTTGACGGAAAGGCTGGACATGCGCCACGCTTATCTTCTGAATGGCTCGGTTGGAGTGGAAAGAATCCCGAGATTGTTATTGATTTGGCCAACGAAACAGATATTCATCATCTCAGCATCTATACATTACAAGAAGAATTGAATTGGATTTATTTACCTTCTGCCATAGAAATTTCAACAAGCTCAGACGGGAGAAATTATGAGCCTGTTGCGACTTTACAGAAAGAAGATATTGAACATGAGTATACAAAATATATTGATGTGAATAAAGTAACTGCTTCATTTAACAAGAAGGCGCGATACATAAAGTTATCATTTACATGTGCACCTAAGATGGCAAAAGGCAACCCGCCTGAAGAAGAAGATGCTTGGTTATTTTTGAGTGAGATTGTGGTGGAATAAAACTGAATCAATAGTATTTTATTTTGTAGCGTTATTGTCTCTCAGCATATGCCAATAAAAAATTGACTATCTGACAAATAGGTTTTGGAATAAAAAAACCACTCGCTTACACGAATGGTTTACAATTATATGATACAAAGAAGGACTACTTACTTTTGAGGTAATCGGCAATCTTGTCTTTGTGAATAATATTTTCTTTGAATGAATAAGCACCTGACTTAGGGCTACGTACTGCACGTATCACCTTGGTCCAGTTCTTTGCATCTGCGGATGCCTTCAAATCTTTTTTCTGTGCGGTTTTTGCTGCTTTTGCCATGGTTTAAATTATTTTATTTCTTTGTGAACAGTATATCTTTTTAGAGTCGCATTGTATTTTCTTAATTCAATACGTTCAGGTGTATTTTTTTTATTTTTTTGAGAAATGTAACGGCTAGTACCCGGCATATTTGAATCTTTATGCTCGGTACATTCTAGTATTACTTGAACTCTGTTTCCTTTCTTTGCCATTATTGAGATTTTTTAAAAGCTGATTAAATTTTAGAACCTGCGGCACGCATTTCTTTTACAATAGTGAATAAGCCACGTTTGTTGATGGTACGCATAGCATCAGTCGTCAACTTAAGTGTAATCCATTTATCTTCTTCCGCTAAAAAAAAGCGCTTCACCTGCAAATTAGGCATAAAACGACGGATACTTTTCTTATTCGAGAAAGATACCTTATTTCCCTTCAAAGGAGTTTTACCGGTTACTTGACATATACGAGCCATGATTCTTTAATTTTTTGGAAGTGCGAAAGTAACCAAATATTTTTAAGTAAAAAATAATCTTTGGGTTTAATTTTAATTTTGTTTTAACGACACTCTTCCTGATGTTAAAGAATTGACGTTTGATGTCCGTATGATTGGTCTACAATTTGGTTCGGGGCGAGTATTCCCAATTTTCCCAACTCTCTCATTATCAAATTCTCTTATTCTCAAATTCTCAAATTGATTCCCTACTTTTGCCTCACCTTTTTATATGGAAGAAATAAAAGCACTCGAAGAACGCGTTGAAAAGCTTATAGAGCTTGATGCATGGGCCGAATTGGGCGAGCTGATCAACGATTTGAATATTTCAGATGTTGCCACACTCATCAATGAAAACCCTGAGCAGTCGCTGACTTATTTCAAGCATCTCGACTTTCAGCGGGCCTTAGCCGTGTTTAGAATTGTTGATAGCAATGTGCAGGAAGATTTATTAAAACTTCTTTCACCACATCAGGTTGTTCAAATATTAAATGATTTACCGCCGGATGACCGGACTGCTTTGTTGAGTGAATTACCAAGTCATGCCGTGAAAGAGGTGATAAAAAACCTCAACCCTGAAGAGCGTAAGATTACACTTTCGCTTCTTGGTTATCCCGAAGAAAGTGTAGGGCGACTAATGACGCCTGATTATATAGATGTAGAGCCTGATTGGACAGTAGAGCAAGTACTAACCTATATTCGTGATTATGGTAAAAGCTCTGAGACCATTGATGTGATTTATGTGACAGATGAAAATGGAACCTTACTCGATGATATCCGTATCAGAGACTTTTTGTTGGTGGATCCGAAAACAACCTTGGTGCAGGATTTGATGGACGAGCGCTTTATTGCCTTGCATGTAAATGATGATCAAAAAGAAACGATGAATGTCTTTCAGATGAATAACCGTGTAGCCTTACCGGTAGTAGATGACCGCAATGTGTTACTGGGTATTGTGACCATTGATGATGTGCTTTGGGTAGCTGAGGAAGAGTATTCAGAAGATATGCAAATGATAGGAGGTACCGAAGCATTAGATGAACCTTATTTGGATGTGCCCTTTTTTACCTTAATAAAAAAACGTGTGGTTTGGTTAGTGGTGCTCTTTTTAGGAGAGATGCTTACTGCAACAGCTATGGCCTATTTTCAAGATGAACTTTCGAAAGCAGTGGTACTAGTTTTATTTATTCCGTTGATTATTTCGAGTGGTGGCAATACCGGCTCACAGGCATCAACACTCATTATTCAGGCCATGGCCTTAGGCGAAGTTACCCTTTACGATTGGTGGCGTGTCATGCGAAGAGAAATTCTCTCAGGTCTGGTATTGGGAACCATTTTGGGGTCAATTGGTTTTTTTCGAGTTATTTTTTGGAATCTAATCTTTCATAGTTACGGAATCAACACCATCCCCATTGCATTTACTGTCGGATTTTCACTAATTGGTGTGGTTCTTTGGGGAACCCTTATTGGTTCTATGTTTCCGATGTTTTTAAAACGGCTCGGCGCTGACCCTGCAGTTTCTTCGGCACCTTTTGTAGCTACCTTAATAGATGTCACCGGCTTGATTATTTATTTTTCGGTAGCCTTGTTATTTTTAAAAGGTATCTTATTGTAATACCATCTTGATTAATAAAATAGATCAAAT
>JANNYV010000509.1:0-2498 GCA_031410275.1 Bacteroidota bacterium | reverse complement strand
CTACGCATAAGTATTTAAAATCATCCGGAACATTATTAGCGGCCAATCTTTTTTCTATCATTGGCAACCACCGGTGCATGAGTTTAATGATATAAGAAGTTTGGCCTTGTGTGAATGTATTGATCAGAAGCTCTCTATCAAAGCGTTCGCGCACATCCCAAATTTCGAGGGGCATTTTTTCGCCGAACATTGTGAACGATTTGGGCACATCAGGTGTTGTTACATTAATAGGCGAATGGTTACTAATTATTGTAGTAGTTGTGGTTGCTGATTTAGCAGGTTCAGCTATTGGTTTATCTTCCTGTATTTCGGGATATACATAACGCGGGTTTCCTTGCTGCGCGAACCCAGGAAAAAAGTAGAAAGTAGAAAGTAGAAAGAGAGTTAGGTGTTTCATGAATTTTTTATTGTGCGTGATTTATGAGCGAATAGTTAGGAGTGATGAGCGAATAGGTTTGGATAATTGTATTCATTTTCAAATTTTCAAATTCCCGAATTTTCAAATCATCAAATTGTTTTCTTCTTAAAAATTGGAACGGTACTGCAAGGCTCACCATACATAATACTTTTAACGACAGGTTTTAGTTTTATGGTCATCATCGCATAAGCCTCATCAGGTATTGGAATTTCGCCGCAGCCTTTTATCACTAATCGTTTATCTGTATACGCTGCAGTATTTGCCTCCTTTATATTTTCGAGTAGCAATTCTTTACGTGCCTGCGCTTCGGTGCCCATGACCACTCTTTTTGCAACCGGTTGCAAGTAACTTGCAGCAAGCATATAAGCCCATACGGGAATAATTGCATCAGCGCTACAGGTCAATATCACATCGTGGTCTTGATATTGATTCCAATCATGAGCTAATAAGGCAGCACGATATTCTTTTTCCTTTAGAATTAGCGCCATAAATAAAAAAGATTTTAGATCGAATAGCATAACCTGTTGAGGAAGAAAATCTTCTAAATTCAAGGTGATAATTCCGCTTTCTGCAACTTTATTGATGATGGCTTCCATGTATGCAAAATTACAGGTTAAGATTACACTTCGTGTTAATTAAAATAAAATTATTTTATCAATAAATGATTGAATAAATTATGTAGAAGCGAATATGAATTGGTAAAAGATGGTACGGGTTAATGCAAATAAATCAACAATTGATTTTCCTTTACTTCTGTTCTGTAATTTGTCAATGGCAATGCTGCCGGCTCTTTGACGACATGACCCTGCATGTCAAATTCGCTTCCATGGGCGGTGCAAATAAGTTTGTTTCCCGAAAACGATAAGGCTACATCATTGTGTGTGCATCGCATTTGCAAGGCAAAAAATTGATCTTTTTCATGAACCACTAAAATATCAAAGGGTAATTGTTTGTTTCGAAGAATGACAGTCCGCGTTGTTTGAAATTTTTCCATAGGGATTGCGCAAGTATTATTTTCAACAGAAGATTTTACAACATGCTGTGAAGTACTGCATGCGTCAAGAAAAATGCCAAGTGCTGACATGCCGATACATGCTGCACAGGTATTTTTGAGAAATGTTCTTCTTGATTGCATGTAGTTTAAAAGTTGTATCCCAATCCAATATTTATGGAGCCACTGCCTTCAAAGCCCGATGAAGATTGTTGGCCACTCATTTGTTGTGTATAATCACATTTAATGGCGATGCCTTTAAGAGGTTTGTAGGTCAAGCCGCCAAGCAAATATATTTTTTTATTGGCATTATCGGCGGTTCCGTTTTCTGCAATTTTTTTATTGGCATCTAAATATTCTGCACGCCCAAAAAGGATGAGGGCTTTGTTGTTTTCTTTCTTTTGTTTATACAAAAGGTTGTAACCAAACTCGACATACATACCCAGCATTGCAGCGGGTGTATTATTTGAGTAGGCATTGTTTATATTATCAGCATCCGGAATATTTATCATGCATGCCAATACTTTACATTCTATGCCTGCTTTTCTGAATTGTATATTACATTCATTCAGGAAAACCGGATTGGCAAAAGCACCGTATGAAAGATGTAAACTATCTGCCATCTCTTTACCAACAGCTGTACTTCCACTTGTAGTGGAGGATAATTGAAACCGAAAATTTTTATAATAATACAATAAGGCTCCATTTGCTGTGAGTCCCATACCGGTTGCCATAGCGCCTTGTTGTCTGCCTTCTTTAATACCGCTTCCGTTTTCAAAATTGCCTGAATTCAAACCATTGGTAAGCGACAAACTATAATTTAATCCTTGTACTTTATGGCTGGCTCCGAAGAGTGCTACTCCAATTCCGCGCCAGGTTGAAGGAATAATTAACTGCTCTACCATTGGTCTGTTTACGCCATTAAAAGTGGTAGGTAAATGATTTTCATTGATGATACCGATACGCGGAATAATTAATCCGGCTTCGAGGTATGTTGTTGCATTGATATCAAATTTCACAAAGGCTTGTTCCATGGCAATCTCCCCTTTCTCTTCACCGTTTGATGAAACTCCGCCCACTATCATCGCA
>JANNYV010000508.1:0-1622 GCA_031410275.1 Bacteroidota bacterium | reverse complement strand
CGTTTCTTTCTTTGTTTCCTTCAGAGGTTACATGCACCCAAACGCACGCCTCTCGTTTGATGTGTCGCAAATGAATCTTGTGTTTCAATCAATCTGTATAGGTTTGTATAGGAATGGTGGTAAGGCCTCAATGCCTTGTGTGTATGTAGCATTTGTCCCTTCGCCCTGTACGGGTTTTCCAGCAAACAAGAAATATTCATGAATCCTAGTAGCAATGATATTGTGTTGATCGAGAACCAAATTATGGTTATCTGAAATGCTGACAACAATTGTCAGATTATTTTATTTAGAAATCTAATTAGCTCTCAAACTCAGCCTTCATACATAATAAATATTAAACTTGAATATAAATAAATTGACTTAAATAAGAGATAATTATATAATATAAAGTTTTAGTTTCATAGAATAAAATTATATTCAAGTGAAAGTATAAAACAAAGTTGTAAGAATATTTAAGCTCTTCAATATCAGCAATTTAATTTTTTTTTTAGAAAATTACAGACATTCAGTAATACACCGGTTGCACAATCCTTCTCACCATCAACTTGCGTAAGTTAATCCTGAACGTGCAACCGGTGAAATTTATTCGGGTAAAGTATTAACACCGATCAGTACGAGTTCCAACCACCGTGACGTATGTCCGTTGTGATGTCGATTGTCTGATGTCATCAAGACAGTTCGCTTTGAATATAGTAAGTGTACAAGGTAAATTTTTGCGATTTAATGAACCAGCATCGATATCGGGACCCAATATGTTCCGATGAATAATCGATCACAAAATCTAGATAGTGCGATTTGAAACTGAATCTGCTAGGCAAGTACTCATATCAAAGGTGGCTTCATACACTTAAAATACTGCAAAAGCTCATGCTGCTGGTCGGGAACAAGAAATTTCAAGTTTACTGTTCAAGATGGCAGTATTGGTGTTTTATTGTCAGATACCAATTTCAAAATATAAAATTAGGCGTTTTGTCAATCCCTTTCCTTGTCGGTGTGTATCAATATCCGACAAACGATTAGAGAAGTTTGAGTTTTTGTTCTGAGATGAATGGCATCTTGTATCAAGTATTGTCGTTCTTCTGCGGTGTTTATTCTGGTATATTGCCCAACTTGAGAATTGTGTGTGTCGTATTTTTGGCTTATGCTATGAAAATATTCAAACAATTTGCATGACATGAGCAAATTTCTGCTGTATACAGAGGAACCCATAACGTGTAGACTCTTTTGCAGTGGACAAGGTAAGAAGTAAAATCAATGTGGCATTGTTTGATTTTGTCATATGACTACTTAATGTGATCGTTTCGACGAATGTATGTATCTTTCAGCTGCGTACAAGCATGCAGACGGTAAGAAGATCGATGGTAAAAGAGTGCTGGTTGATGTGGAGCGAGGTCGTACTGTGAAGGGATGGAGGCCTCGTCGACTTGGTGCGTTTTAATTAAACATTCTTTCTGATTCTATTTTTAATTTTTTCTATATCATATAATTTTTAATTTGATAAAATTCAGCGTTCTATTCTTCTGAACTTATGGTAGTTGAGATAAATGCAACTGTGTATTCTTTGGTTGCGTGTGTATGCCTATACGAAATGATTATAATAGTTTGGTTGCTGCTGGCCTGCT
>JANNYV010000507.1:0-5172 GCA_031410275.1 Bacteroidota bacterium | reverse complement strand
ATTCATTGAAATATGCCGACGCAAAAAATGTATGGATAAGCATCCGATTAGTTGGGAAGGATATTGTATTTATTCTCAAAGACGATGGTATTGGGTTCGATCCAAATGATTACAAAGAAGGAAATGGATTGAATAATATACAATCAAGAGCAAAGGATTTACATGGCACTCTTAGTATAAAATCGCAGCAACATCAAGGTACCGAAATAAAGTTGCAGTTTCCAGTTTAGCTTTTAGCTATCAGCTCATAGCTAAAAGCTATAACAAACTCCTAATATTAGTATCAGAAATTTCACCGATTAAAAATTACTTTTGCATTATGTCCATTAAAGTAATTATATACGATGATAACAAAGACCGGCGCGAGAGTTTAAAAATACTGGTGAACATGCAACCTGAAATGGCATGTACAGGCATATTCAAAAATTGTATTAATATTCAGGATGATATTCTCAGCACCAAACCCGACGTTATATTGATGGACATTAATATGCCGGAAATGAGTGGCATAGAAGGGGTAAAAATGGTGCGTAAACTCTATCCCGATATTAAAATAATTATGCAAACTGTTTTTGATGATACCGACAAAATATTTGCTGCGATTGAAGCCGGTGCCGATGGCTATTGTTTAAAATCAAGTCCGACGGCTAAAATATTAGAAGGAATTAAAGAAGTAATGGAGGGTGGGGCACCAATGACGGCAACGGTAGCAAAAAAAGTACTGGCGAAATTTAAAGAGCAACCCAAAAATGAAATTGAAGTATTTGAATTGAATGAACAAGAACGAAGCATACTTGGTCATTTGGTCAATGGACTCAGTTATAAAATGATTGCCGATACTATGAATATTTCATATACGAGTGTCAATATGTATATCAAACGAATCTACAAAAAACTACAGGTTCATTCAGCCACCGAGGCTATTTCAAAAGCTTTAAAAAATAATTTATATAACAGAACATCTTAATATTCGATAGTTCGTAAGCTGCCAAGTCAATATAGTTTTAAAATGAAGCTGCGATTTCGGGGACTCTGAACCCTTCGGGCTAATAAGCTTATTCGATTACCGCAAATGTATGTGCCATACTCGAATCGTCATCTTGTGTCCTTAAAATAAATACTCTTTTTCAATGACAATTTATCGAATTCAAAAGGATAACTATTAAAATTGGTTTGTAATCATATTGATATGATCTGGATTCATGATATGCCTCGTACTTCATGTCTCATCATTTATTCTCTACGGATGACTCGAAAACACAAAGCCATTAATATTTGTTTCAACAATAGGGCTATCCAATAAATCAACATTCCCATCACCATTAATATCGGTGGCGAAATATCCAAATGCAAATCCATTGATATCCGTTTCTAAGAGTGAGGCATCTAACAAGTCAATATTTTCATCAGCATTCAAATCACCCGAATACAAAGCCCATACATTAGGGCTCACTTCAACCTGATTATCACCGTATGCTTTGTTTGCAGCCGTTGTAAAATCGTAGGTTGTATTTTCATTTAGTAAAACAGGACTTGCACTCCATGTTTGAATCGCATTCCGATGTTTGATGACGATATAGTATGATTGTCCAACTGTTGCTGTTCCGCTGAATGTTACGGTGCCATTCTTTTTTATCACTTGTTTACTTGCGCTGACCACATTGTAAGGTGATGTACTGTTTCGTAATTCAATTTGTACGGTATCACATTCAGTTCCCGGAGCAGCAATTACACCTTGTGTGTATAATACATTTTCCATTAAGCCTGAACCCTGGTAATAACCTTGTATATACGCTTTCAAATTCAATGTCATTTTATAGGGTTGTTGAAAACCTTGCGTGAGCATATTGCCGGCAGATGTCAGCGTTTGTGTATTGGTTTCGCCGATGGTGAAGGAAAGTGAACCGCTCGCATTTGATTGATACCCTCCAGCTGTTGCAATGACAAAGGGTTTGAGGGTTTGTGCATAACAATAGACAATTGAGAATTGACCATTGAGAATGAATACAAATAATAATTTGATGATTTGGCCCCAACTTGTTGGGGTTGAGAATTTGCGAATGATGAATTCAGTTTTATTATTCATGATTTTATTTTTTAAAAAGTGAACGCTTGATTTGCTTAATGATTATGAATGATTCTGGGTTTTATATTTTCTCATATCTAAATACTCACTACTCATATCTATTTAAAGGTTGCTTTGGTCAGGGAGTTATTTTTGAATACCAAAGACATTGATATCGATCATTCATCAATGACCTGTTGCATTATTTTCCTGAAACGATATTGGAGCTGGTAAATACCTGGTTGATTTTTGATTCAAGCACTTTGTATTGTTTCTTTAAGATTTCATTTTCTGCAAGTAGTTCGTCTACTTGTTTAGATAATTGCTGGGTAGCCGAAATATTCAAGGTCGTCAAGGCATCATAATCAACAGTCAATAAATCATTTACTTTTTTACCATACACAAATATGTTTTCATTTATGATTTCATCAATGGTAAATAAATTTTCATTCACAACTTTTACTTTGAATGTCTTTTCTCCTTTCGTAGCAAGAATTAATTTCACTTCATCACCCGTCACAAAATCATGTTGCTTTTTTGTTTCAATAAATGTTTTACCATTTTTTACTTCAGTGCATAGTGCAGTTTCAAATACATTGGGTATGATGCCTCGGCTTGTATTCACCGCTATAGGATAAATACCTTGCACTTGTTGCGCAATTACTTTTTTCTGAGGTTTACTTCCGTTACTGATTTCGTCGATGTATTTGTAATTTGTGATGTCGATTTTATTCAACACATCTAAATCATTTTTGGTATTTGTTTTTGATAAAATATTTTTTATTCGTTTATCCGAGGTCGCTACAAAGCCACCTCCATTTGCCCATATCCAACCATCAGCTTGAATCTGTATATTATTTGTAACATTTGTATTGGTAACAATACTACTACCCGATGTTGCATTAAAGTATGCTCGACTCGAATTTGGAGTCGAAACACCATTGAAGGAAGAAACGTGCAAAGGTGCCTGGGGTGATGTTTCCCCAACTCCTAAATTGCCATAAATACTTGCATCCCCCATCACGGTAAGCAAATTATTATAGGTGCTTGTTGTTCCAATACTTACACCTGCTCCATTATCGTATATTAGACTTGAATTTTTCAAACCTGCACTCGTCCATTTTGGAATATAGTTCGTGTAGCCATTATTTACAGTATCGCCAAAAGAAATACTCCAATTATTAATACTACCAATGTTGGCACCGACCAAACTATTATTTCTCACCCATAATTTCCATGTTCCATTAGGATTTATATTGCCTGAACCAAAACCCCCGAATGAGGTTACATTAGTAGTCACGCATGAATTTGACACAGTTGTACCACGAGGAATAAAGACTCCCGAATGCGGAGCTGAAGTAGAACCATAGAAAGACATTGACTGATCTGTAAACACACTGTTGAGCATATCCGAACCAAAAATATTACTCCCATCTGTTAAGTTCAATTTTTGTCCATTCGGTGCTTCTAAATAGGCAGCAATTGCCGACGCGGAGGGAATAGTGATGCTAATGGTAATAGTAATGCTATTTGAAGGAATTGACGTTGGCATGCCACTCACCAATATTGAATTGGTATAACATTGTGGGAAAGAAACATTATTCATTACTGTTGAAACAGTTGACGCAAAAGTTGGTGCTGCAGAGGCTTGCAGGTATCCGTTTGAATCGGCATACACAATACGTTTACCCTCTCCTTGTAAGGATTCATGTCTTACCGTTCCGGTGGTATGAAGTTTTGCCGTAGGAGATGTAGTGCCAATGCCAACAAACGTTCCATTATCATAAATAGTACTTGTATTCGTCAAAGCTCCATTTTCCCATTTAGGAACATAATTATTGATACCGCCATTGCTATAACCTTGCACTTCAACAGACCAATTATTTAGTACGCCAACATCACCGTTTGCATCGTCAATTACTTTCAAGGTCCACACACCGTTTGGGTTAACACCACCTCCACCAATAGCCCCAAATGTTGAAACTGTTGGCGTGATAGTGCAAGTAATTGCCGTGCCTCCAATAGGTTTGAATGATCCGGTAAAAGGTGCAGTGCCGATACTGATTGATGTGCTTGCATTATCAGCAAAAACAGTATTTGTAAAGTTATCGCCGCTACCTCCATTGTTTTGTGCCAATTTTAAAATAGCACCATTTGGAGCGATAAGGAAAAGAGCCACATCCGCGTCGTAGGTATGCGTAATGTTTACTTTAACGCTGACTAAATAACTTGCTACTATGTTTGGATAACCTGATAAAGTGATGCTATTCGTAACACCTGTTCCGTTAGCGCAACCATTATCCGATATGGTTGTATTGGGGGTTGAGATAATGGGTGATTGAGCTGTAAATAAAATGCCATCTTCATCCACACGAACTATTCGCGCGCTACCACCTGATAGACCTTCATGCCGAACACTACCTACTGTATGTAATTTTGATGTGGGAGATAATACCCCGATACCAACATTACCGCTATTTGAATTCGTAATATTATTTCCGGTTTTTGTCCACACATTATCATTCGACTTTTCAGCATTTAAAGCATAAGGGACACTCATCAATTGAGTTGTTCCCATCACGGTATAATTATTTCCGCCTGCGATATCTAATTCTACTTTTAAATATTTGGTACTTGTTGCCCAATTAATCGTAGCGAATGTTCCACTTGTAACAGTTCCCTGTCCGATGTTGACATTAAATAAACCAAGAGAATTGGTTGTTGCCATTTGTGTTTCTTGATAAGCAACAGTACCTATGTTGCTTGCATTGAGTATGCTAAATCGTAAAGCAATAGTCTGGTTAGAAATTAAATTTCCACTGACATCCCGGGCCACTGCCTGATACGGAAAAGTTTGAGGAGCTTGTGCTTTCAATTTGATGATTTGGCAATTGGTTACTATAATAATAAGGAATGCAAATACATATTTGATGATTTGTTCCGACGGTAATCGGGATAATGATTGTGTCATGGTGGAATTTATTTTTAGTTTCATTTTTTAAATTTTTGAATTTCGATGAGAAAATATTATTTGTTTGCTGTAGTAGAATAGTTCAGTAGAGTCATTCCTTTCAACTTGGTTTCTATTTCTGCCAATTTATTTTTAG
>JANNYV010000506.1:0-6881 GCA_031410275.1 Bacteroidota bacterium | reverse complement strand
GTAGAGCAACTTTTTCCATCCAACAAACCGGTTGATGCGAGCATAAATGCACCGGTGCATATCGCCGCTATCTCAGCACCTTGTTTATATTGCTTCCCTATCCAATCGACAAGTAATTTATTTTCCCTTACAACTTTTTGATAATTATGATTTAGCGAAGGAACAATAATGAGATTCGTTTTTGTTATGTCCGAAATATTTGTGTGTGGCTTCACAGTAAATAAACCTTCATAGAATTCTACTTGCTTTGAAACACCCGCTAGTTGCATACTAAACAATTCTTTTTTGTGTTTTACTTTCCAATACTCATTGGCTTTGCTAAATATTTTGTATGCACCAACAATGCTGCTTAGGTTATTGCCCTCTCCATCAGGTACAACGATAGTAAGATGTTTCATTCTGAAATAATTTTAGTAAAGATAATAAATAGCCTTGTCCAAATCAACCCACTACAAAGTCCATTTTACACCCTTCATATTTAGCATTTAGACAATACATTTGCAGGATAAATTTCATAACAATTAAAAACATAAAAGATGAATTCAAATCAAATAGTACTTAAAATGATATTCGACAGATGGAATGGGGCATTAAAAAATTTTGATACTCTGCTAAATTCTATCACTGATGAACAATTACAAAAAGAAATAGCACCAAATAAAAATAGAGGCATTTATTTATTAGGACATCTTATTGCTGTACATGATGATATGCTTATCCTATTAGACATGGGCGATAAATTATATCCGGAATTACACAACCCATTTATTAATTCACCCGATAAATCAGTCAGTGAAATTCCTTCTGCCACAGAATTGAGAGCCTATTGGAGCAATCAATGTGATATATTAAAGCAAAAATTTGAAAGCACACAACCAGAAGAATGGTTCGAAAAACATACTGCAGTCTCCGCTGAAGACTTCATCAATGAACCACATCGAAATAAACTAAACATCATCATTACAAGAACAACTCATTTGTCTTACCATACAGGGCAATTCGTATTGCTTAAATAATTTTTCAAAACGAAAATCATTATGACAACATCAAATTTCACAACAACTATTTTAGTCAATCACTCGCCAAACGAAGTGTTCGATGCCATTAACAATGTTCGTGGTTGGTGGCAAGGAGAAATTGAAGGAGGCACCGACAAACTCAATGATGAGTTTACCTATCGTATGAAAGAGTTCCATTTTTCAAAACAAAAATTAGTTGAAGTAATCCCCAACAAAAAAGTTGTGTGGCTAGTGACCGAAAGCAATCTAAATTTTACTAAAGACAAAACTGAATGGACAGGAACAAACATTAGTTTTGAGATATCTGAAATAAATGACAAGACGCAATTGCGTTTTACGCACGCGGGCTTAGTTCCCGAAATTGAATGTTATGAAGCATGTTCAAATGCCTGGAGTCAGCTTATTCAGGAAAGTTTGTTTAGTTTAATAACCACAGGCAAAGGCAAAAAGCTTTTTTAAACTCTAAACACATTGAAGTTCGTTTAAAGAAATTGCTCATCAGATTTAAAACTGTCCAAATTCAAATTCTAAAAATTTGCGAATTAGACGAATCTCACGAACATCGGACATCGGCTTACTAACATCGAACTACTCATTCCTCAATACCACCACTCCGTCAAACACATCAACCACAATTGGTTTTTCTTTATCGATATCGCCGGCGATAATTTTCTTGCTTAATAAATTGACAATCTCCTTTTGAATTAATCTCTTCAAAGGTCGTGCTCCAAATTGCGGATCGAAACCATTCTCTACTAAATAATCTAACGCGTAATCTGAAAACTCTAAATGAATACTTTGTTCTAGCAAAAGGTTTTGCAATTGTTTTAATTGGATAGTAATAATGCCTTTTATATCACCCTTCATCAAGGGTTGAAACATGATGACTTCATCAATACGATTTAAAAATTCAGGGCGTATTGTTTGTCGAAGTAAATTCATCACTTCTACTTTTGTTTTATCAACAACAGCTTCTTTATTTTTCTCTGTTACCTTTTCAAAATTTTCTTGAATAATATGGCTACCCATATTACTCGTCATGATGATAATGGTATTTTTAAAATTCACTACCCGGCCTTTATTATCTGTCAATCGCCCATCATCTAATACCTGCAACATCACATTAAATACATCCGGATGAGCTTTTTCTATTTCGTCTAAAAGCACCACACTGTAAGGCTTACGGCGAACCGCTTCCGTGAGTTGGCCACCTTCATCATACCCAACATATCCGGGAGGCGCACCCACTAATCGACTCACACTGTGTTTCTCCTGATACTCACTCATATCAATCCGAGTCATCATACCTTCATCATCAAATAAATATTCCGCCAATGCTTTTGCTAATTCTGTTTTGCCAACACCGGTAGTTCCCAAAAATATAAATGAGCCAATTGGTTTACGTGCGTCCTGCAATCCTGCGCGGCTTCTTCGAATAGCGTCCGCAACTGCAGTAATCGCCTCTTCTTGTCCAACTACCCGCTCATGCAAATGGGCTTCGAGGCTTAATAATTTATCTTTTTCACTTTGCAACATTCTACTCACAGGTATGCCGGTCGCTTTCGCTACATTGGCTGCAATATCTTCTGCATCTACTTCTTCTTTCAATAAACGTTTATGCACAAGACTATCCTTATCCATCTCCGTATTTTTTTGCAACAACATGGCTTCCTGATCTTTTATTTTTCCGTACCGTATCTCAGCGACCTTTCCAAAATCACCGTTGCGCTCAGCCTGATCGGCTTCTAATTTCAACTGCTCGATGCTTGTCTTAATATGTTGTATCGTATCAATACCTTCCTTCTCATGTTGCCATCTTATTTTAAATGCATCCCGTTGTTCAGAAATATTGGCAATTTCTTTTCCTAACTCTTCTAATTTCTTTTTATCATTTTCACGTTTGATGGCTTCTCGTTCAATTTCCAACTGACGAAGTTTGCGCTCCAACTCATCTAGCTCTTCGGGCATCGAATTAATTTCTAACTTTAATTTCGCTGCGCTTTCATCAATTAAGTCGATGGCTTTATCGGGTAAAAAACGATCTGTAATATACCGGCTCGAAAGTTCGACAGCCGCAATAATAGCTTCATCTTTTATTTGTACATGATGATGATTTTCGTATCGCTCCTTCAAACCACGAAGAATGGAAATTGCATCTTCAATACTCGGCTCATCAACCATTACCCGTTGAAAACGGCGTTCGAGCGCTTTATCCTTTTCGAAATATTTTTGATACTCGTTTAATGTAGTTGCGCCAATGGCTCGCAATTCACCTCTTGCCAACGCCGGTTTCAAAATATTAGCGGCATCCATTGCCCCTTCCCCGCCACCGCCTGCACCAACGAGTGTATGTATTTCATCAATAAATAAAATAATATCACCATCACTATCTGTTACTTCTTTGATAACCGCTTTCAATCGCTCTTCAAATTCTCCTTTAAATTTTGCACCTGCAATCAGTTGTCCCATATCTAATGCATAGATAGTTTTGTTTTTTAGATTGTCAGGGATATCACCATTTATGATACGGTGCGCTAGACCTTCTACGATTGCTGTTTTACCTACTCCGGGTTCACCAACAAGAATAGGGTTATTTTTCGAACGTCGTGAAAGGATATGCAATGTTCTGCGTATTTCTTCATCACGCCCAATAACCGGATCGAGTTTACCGGCCGCTGCCATCTCATTTAAATTCTTTGCATACTTTTTTAATGACTGATATTCATTTTCGCTTCCTTGTGAATTTACCGTATTCCCTTTGCGAGATTCTTTGATAGATTTGATTAAATTCTTTTGATTCAATCCGGCATCCTTTAAAATATTGGCAACTGCATCATTATTACTCAACAACCCCAAAAGCAAATGTTCTAATGAAATAAATTCATCACCAAATTCTTTTAAAAAGGAGCCCGCTTTTAAAACAGTTTGATTGACTTCACGTGAAATAATTTGTCCGGCTTCACCATCAATGACCGGCAGTTTTGAAATAGCTTCAGAAATTTTTTGTTCAACAAAAGATACATTCACGTCATTTTTCTTTAGAAGAAATTCAATGGAACTGCTTTCTTCATCCATCATGGCTTTGAGTAAATGAGCAGTATCTATTTGTTGATTTTTATTGTTGAAAGCCAATTGCTGAGCAGCCGCTACGGCTTCCTGAGCTTTGATTGTGAAATTGTTTAGATTCATGAGATCGAGAGTTACGGGTTAGTGAGTTACGAGTTATTGGGTTACGAGATATTGGGTTAGTAAGTTACGAGTTATTGGGTTAGTAAGTGATTGAGTTACAGGTTACCTTACGACTTATGACTTACGACTTACGACTTACTACTTACGACTTACTACTTACGACTAATCCCTTACGCCTTCTGACATCAAACAATAATCCAAAGTAAACAGATTACACAAATTGGCGGAAGAATAACTTTTATCTGACGATGTAACCGTAAAAATAAAAAATACATGAAATTATTTCAGTTGTTATACAAGTTGAAAACAAATTTCTACTTTTACCACACGATGGCTTACAAAGAAAAAGAATTTCACAAGGAAGAGAATTGTTTAAACTGCGGGTATCCGTTAATCGGAAAATACTGTGGCAATTGTGGACAAAAAGCATTTCTGCATAAAGATTCATTTCGACATATGGTGATGCATTTTGCCGCTGATTATTTTCATTATGACAATAAATTTTGGACCACCATAAAAACATTATTTACAAAACCCGGATTGGTTACTTTAGAATACATTCAAGGAAAACGCGCCAAATTTTTGAACCCAATTCAGCTTTACATTTTTGTCACCACCATTTACTTTTTATTTTTCTTTGCAAATTCAGGTGCTGAGCAAACCATTAATTTTACATCAAAAGATTCTTTAAGCACGATGCAGATGGATTCTATAAAGAGTGCTTTATTAGATAATAGTTTGACCGGTATCAATACAGCGAATGCTGATCATCCGAAGATAGGCATCGGAGAACTTACACCAAAGGAACCCACCTTGAAAATGTATGATTCAGTGCAACATTCCTTACCTCCCGCTAAGCGAAATAATTATTTTGAAAATTTGTTTATCCGAAAAGTCTTCACATTCAATTCAATGAATTTGCTGGAGTGGAATACGCATTTCAAAGAAAAATTTATTCATAATTTTCCTAAGATATTTTTTATTCTACTCCCATTTTTTGCATTGCTTTTAAAGATGGTCTTTCGGAAAAGTAAATTGTATTATGTTGATCATGTTATTTTCAGTGTTCATTTTCATGCATTCCTGTTTATCATGCTTGGCATAAAAGGAATATTGACGACGATATACGATGATCAACATTTTTCATTCCTTATCGGATTTATTATTTTTATTGGTCTTGGTTTTTATTTACTACGTTCCTTTAAAAGGGTATACCCTTCGCCTTGGTGGAAATTAATTTTAAAGCAACTCTTTCTATCCTTTATGTATGGACTAGGATTTTCGGTCGTTGCCATTTTATTGCTCGTTTGTACTTTTTTATTTATGTAAAACAAATGGTATAAGTTTGCAATCTGATTTTAAAACAAACACACATTGGATTCAGTCACTCATATTGTTCTCGGTGCCGCTATAGGCGAGGCATTGCTTGGAAAAAAAATAGGAAGAAAAGCGGCATTGATAGGCGCGATTGCAAAATCAATCCCTGATTTTGATTTGTTTTATACAGGACTGAGCGACCCGCGTATGTATATGTGTTATCATCGCGGACATACGCATTCGTTGATCTGGGAATTTCTTTATGCAATTCCTTTGGCATTTATCTTTTATAAATTATTTAAGAACAAAGTGTCTTATGCAAAATGGTTTTTATTATTTATTGTTTGTTTGTGGGGGCATTCACTTTTAGATACCTGCACCGTATACGGCACCAGATTATTTTTACCTTTTACAAACAATGCATTTTCATGGAATAATTTATCGATTGTTGATTTATTATTTACGGCCCCTATGTTATTGATGATGATAGCCGCCTTAATTTTTAGAAATGATGGTAACATAAGGAAGTATCTCACCCGCTCGACACTTATTTATTGCTTTCTGTATCTTGGGTTTACATTTATGAATAAAGCGGTCGCCAATCATATTGTTTCCAAATCGCTCGAGCAAAATAATATTCCACATACCACTTACTTTACGGCGCCGACAATTTTAAATAATATACTTTGGTATGGCATGGCTGCGAATGACAGTACGCTCAGTGTCGGTGAATTTACCATGTTACAAAAAGACAGCCCCATCCAATGGTTACGTTTTAAACGAAACAATTACTTACTCGATACGCACCCTGATACAGCTGATGTGAAATTATTGAAATGGTTTAGTAAGGGTTATAGTATTTGCGAACAGGATGGTGACACATTGAATGTATACTGTGTCAAATTCGGGCGAACGAATTTGACAAAAACAGATTTAGAAGGCACATTCATTTTTCACTATAAACTTTTTTATGCCAATCAAAAATGGCAAATGGGTATGGAAGAACCGAATAATAAAAATGCCAATATGAAGGATGGATTTAATGATTTGATGAAACGAATTCAAGGAAAGAATTGAGTGTAATGATGCATTATTAATAAGGAACGATAAATTAAAAGCGAGTCATTGTGACCCGCTTTTAATTGTAGAAAAAGTTTGCTGCTCAAGGCCCTTATCACTATTTCAAATCATCAAATTTTCAAATTCGATTACGGATGACTTGAGAAAATAAAACTATTGACATTTGTTTCCAATCCCGGCGCATCTAATAAATCAACATTACCGTCACCATTAATATCAGTGGAAAAATAGCCGAATTCAAAATTATTAATGTCTGTTTCTAATGTGTTGAGGTCG
>JANNYV010000505.1:0-8420 GCA_031410275.1 Bacteroidota bacterium | reverse complement strand
TTTATACGTATTGATATCCGAGAATAAAATATCATGTTCTTTAATCACCCCTCTTTTTAAAAGTATCGCTCGTTTTATGCCATGAAATAAGGGGTGCAAAGGTGTATGCCACTCCGTTCCATTCCATAAAACGATATTCGAATAGGAAGTATCTGTGAGCCTGTTATTTTTAATTAGCAGAATGTCATCTGTGAATCTCAATCTATTTGTATGCCTCAAAAAGCAAGCTCTGTCTGTATATTTATACCGGTATTCAACTTCATTATCATGCACGAGAATCAATTTTCTAATGTCTCGCTTTGTATAGGGGTTGCTTTCAATGCTATATTTATCTTTATTATAAAACACCCTGCATTTTTGAAGCCCTTGCTGGCAATGTTTTTCAATATCGGTCTTTAATAAAGGGAAATTAATTTCTTTATACAATAAATCTTTCGAGGTTTTTTTCATCCTCTCTATATGATGTTCCAAATGAAACACTTCATTGTTCAATATTTTTATTGTTTCAAAAACAGGGTACATATATTTTGTCTATTAGTTCATGATATTCTTTTTCTGCTTCACTATGAATGGTAATACCACCGCCACTTTTATATACAAGCTGAATACCCTTATCACTTTCTTTTTTTTCAATAAATCGAATCAGCACACAGGAGTCGATAGTTGTTCCATCAAAATAAAATGCAGTGCCGGTATAAAAACCTCGTTGATAATTTTCTGCTTCTTGAATAATATCAAGGGTCTTTTTTTTGGGTGCACCGCTAATAGAACCCGCTGGCAATAATGAAAATAAAATAGTGCCTAATGCTTCATGAAAGTTTTCGGGGAGCTCGCCTTCTATATGTGAACTTACTTGTAATAATGTTTTATCCGATGTAGTGATTTTATCAATATACCGGAACTTTTTTACCTGCACATTGGTTGATACCATACTCAAATCATTTCGTATTAAATCAACGATCGTATAATGCTCGGCAATTTCTTTTTTGTCTTCTAAAATTTGTTGTTCTGCATCAGGCAACGATGCATCTATAGTGCCTTTCATAGGGAATGAACTTATTTTATTCCCGGTGATTTTTATAAATGACTCAGGTGAAAAACAAACCCATTCATTTTTAAAATTGATTTTATATTTCGACTTTGATGCAGCATAAATTTCATTTAAGGTCGCCGTTGTTTCAATGGGTGTTTCGCATGTCAAATTTGTCAGAAACGAATTGCCATAATGAAGATGCTGTTTTACAATATCAAATTGAGTGTTGTACTCAATAACGTCGATAGGATATTTATTTAATTCTATTTTTTTTGTTGATACATTTATTCCTTTCGTTTTAAATGCGGGGAAATCAATTTGAATTAGTGCCGGCACTAATTCATCAAGCAGAAACAAATGAACTTGTTCCGCCAAAAAATCGACAAATAAAAAAAACGGTGTTCGTTGTGAACCCAATTCATTTACTTTTTCAATAATGCCTTGATGTTTATTCAGGAATTGCATTTAATTTGTGTAAAAATAATCATTTGAAAGTTTTATTGATTGATAATTATGATTCGTTTACATATAACATTGTAGAGTTGTTGAGGCAATTAAATGTACATGAACTTTCTATTTATAAAAATGATGAAATTGGAATTAAAGACGCAAGGCATTTTGATAAGATCATTCTTTCACCGGGTCCGGCGACGCCTTCAGAATCGGGCAATATGTTAGACATTATAAAAGTGCTTTCACCAACACATTCTATACTCGGTATTTGTCTCGGTCATCAGGCCATTGCAGAAGCCTTTGGAGCTTCATTAAGAAATGAACCGGTTCCGTATCATGGTTTTCAAACCAACATTCATATTGTGAATGAGCATAGGATTTTTCGATGTCCGACGCCGGTTGTTCAAGTGAAAGAATCGCTTCATGCTACTCATTCTGACCTACCATCAACTAAGAATAATCTGCGAACATCGAACATCGAATTCCGGACATCGATGCATGTAGGTCTTTACCATTCCTGGACTGTAGACGAAAAAAACTTTCCATCTTGTTTGGAAATTACTTCTTACTCAAACGAAAAAAATATTATGTCTATCAGGCACAAAGAATACGATGTGCATGGTATGCAATTTCACCCGGAAAGTTATATGACTGAATATGGGAAAGAGATAATGGGAAATTTTTTGAATGAACCGTATTAGTTCTTCGCTGGTTTGTGTAAATGCATGAAGCTGTGTTTTTCCAATTCAATTTACTAAACAGTTCTATTTCATTATGCCATTAATACAAACATCAATTTCCTTGTATAAAAATTCAAACCCTTCCTCTTCAATTTTATGACTACTGACATTGGTGCTTTTTAATACTTCGGTAGCCATTTCGCCTAGAAGTATATTTAATGCAAAAGCCGGTGCGTGCACCTTCAAAAAAAATGGTTTCGTGTGTTTGATTAATTCAGAAAAAATTTCATTGATAGAAACCGGATGAGGTGCTACAGCATTAAAAATACCGGTTTTGTTTTTTTCTAAAAGAAAATACAACATGCGGCAAACATCAGCAATATGTATCCAACTATAGATTTGTTTACCATCACTCGGAATGCCTGCAATACCATATTGAAGTGGTTTTAAAAACTCTTTTAATGCACCGCCATCTTTGCCTAAGACAATACCAATTCGCGCGATAGAAACAGGAATACCAAGATTCGAAAATTGCAAGGCCGCCTCTTCCCATTCCCTGCAAATAGAAGAAAGAAAACCGGTATCGCTTTTGTCCTCCTCGCTACATTGCATTTTGCCTTCTCCATAAAAGCCGATTGCAGACGCAGATACAAGATGCGTCGCCTGAATCTGTTTTTTTTCCAAAGCCTTGTAAAGTGTATTCAGACTGAGTATCCTGCTTTCAAGTATTTCTTTTTTTCTTGATGTGGTCCAACGCTTATCAGCAACACCTGCACCTGCAAGATTGATAATTTTACAACCGCTTAATGTAAATGTTTCATCAATATACTTCTCGTCAGGATTCCAATAAATGTAATGTAGAAATTGGGTGGAAGATGACGATTTATTTTTCTGTGTCGTTAAAATAAATACGTCGTGTCCTTCCTGAAGTAGTAAAGCACATAAATGCTTCCCAATAAACCCTGTCCCGCCGGCGATGATAAATTTACTCATATTCTTTACGCAACACTTTTATATCACCAATAAGTTGTTGCACTGAACCTGCATCCGTTCCATCGTAACTGCCACGAACATGTTTTTCTTTGTCAACCAACACAAAATATTTGGTATGAATAAAATCAGGAAGTATTTCTTTTTTCGTTGTATCATCTACTGCGGCAACCAAATAACTATTGATAGCCATATTGTAAAGCTCATGTTTATCACCGGTTAGAAACATCCATTGATTGGGGTCTGCGTCAAACTTTAATGAATATGCCTTGAGCTGCGCAACAGTGTCAACAGACGGGTTGACCGTGTGTGAAAGAAACGCGATATCGCTTTGCCCACGGAATTGTGCATACACTTTTGCCATATTATCATTCAGTTTTGGACAAATACCCTGACAGGTTGTAAAGAAAAATTCAACCACATAAATCTTCCCGTCTAAATCTTTGTTGGTAATTGTCTTGCCATCCTGATTGGTAAATGAAAACGGCGCCACCGTATGTCCAACATCGTTGCCATAATAATTCAGTCGTTTAGGAACACTCATCATGGCGTAATAATAATAGCCTAGAAAGCCAATGCCCAACAACATAAAAAACGCGACTAAAATAATAACGGTTTGATTTTTTTTCATCTTGAGCGCAAAAATAGTATTTAGTCTTTAGATGTGCGTATTTAGATTTAGAATGGGGTGCATTTCAATTTTTCGTTTTTAATTTTATTGTTCGGTTGCCGTCATTACGACGCTTTGGGATGCAATCTCATACGTTAGCATATATGAGATTGCTTCTTCGTGCCTCGTCGCAATGACGTTCTAAAAAAGATTGGTCCGGCGAAAAATGAAATTCACCCTTTAGAATCTTTTTGATTTTTATTGACTGATAATTTAATTAAATACAACACATAATTCTTCCCTTTTTAAATTCCTACGTTTTCAAATTTTCAAATTGCAAACAACAGCCTACCTTCGCCACCATGAACCGCCCTTATTTTTATGAAAAATTTACTGTTGCTTCAGAAATTGCATTGAGCGAAACATCTGCCCATCACGCCTTGCATGTGTTGCGTATGAAAACAGGTGATGAACTCTTTATCACAAATGGCCTAGGAGATTTGGCATTATTCAGAATATTTAATGCGACAAAAAAGGAATGCGATATTCAATTAATTGAATTACAGCCATCGGACATCGAACCACGAACATCGAACCTGCATATTGCTATTTCATTTACAAAAAACCCCGCCCGTATTGAATGGTTTTTAGAAAAAGCAACTGAAATAGGTATTCAAACGATTACGCCCTTGCTTACAAAACGAAGTGAAAAAATTTATTTTAAAAAAGAACGCTTCGAAAAAATATTGATATCCGCGATGCTTCAATCACAACAATCGTTTTTACCTGTACTAAATGAAGCAACTTCGTTAGAGCAGGTGTTGAAAGGAAGTGAAGACATAAAATGTATCGCACATTGCGAACAAGACGAAAAGCGAATTCACTTGAAAGATTGTATTGAAGCAAAAAAAAATACGTTAATTCTCATTGGACCCGAAGGCGATTTTACAAAAGAAGAAATACATTTGTGCTTGCATCAAAACTGTAAACCTGTATCATTCGGTACAAACAGACTACGGACAGAAACAGCAGGTTTATTTGCCTGTGCCGTTTTTAATGCGCAAATTGCATCTATATGAAATATATAAAAGTTAGCTTGATTCTTATCATTGGAATGGTTTTCATGTCTTCGTTTTCAAACGCACAAAAATTGAAACTGGGACTTCTCGTATACGGCGGCGGAGGCGACTGGTATGCAAATCCAACAGCGTTAAAAAATTTGGCAAACTTTTGCAATACCAATATAGGAACAAGTTTCGACCCGCAACAAGGACAAGTTGAAGTTGGTAGTCGCGAACTTTTAAATTACCCGATTGTGTTCGCAACCGGTCACGGACGTATTATGTTTAATGATGTAGAGGCCGATAATCTCCGAACCTATTTAATTGGCGGAGGCTTTTTACATGTCGATGATAATTATGGGATTGATAAATACATGCGACCCGCCTTTAAAAAAGTATTCCCCGAATTAGATTTTGTAGAGCTGCCTTTTTCACACCCTATTTATCATCAGAAATTTGATTTCGCAAACGGACTTCCAAAAATTCACGAGCATGATGGGAAACCACCAAAAGGTTGGGGCCTCATTTACCAAGGACGCTTAGTTTGTTTTTATAGTTATGAAACAGATTTGAATGACGGTTGGGAAGATCAGGAAGTACATAAAGACCCGGAAGAAAAACGGCAACAAGCGTTGCGAATGGGCGCCAATATTATTCAGTATGCATTTATGAATTTGTAAAATGCAGTTGTTAGATACTAGATGCCGGATGTCAGGAAATACAAGTCATTCCTTATTTAGTTCTCAATCATTCATCTCTTTACCATGAAATATATTTATCTTTTCTCTTTTGCAGCCTCCTTATTTTTTAACGCATGCTCGCCTTCCGTAAAAAATAAAGAGCCTGAATATGTTCCCGTAAGTCACCCCAAAGAAATTTCACCCAAACAAAACGGTTATTATTGTCCTATGAAATGTGAAGGCGAAAAAGTATATGAGAACGACAGTAAGCCATGCCCTGTTTGCAACATGAAATTAGTGCATACAAAATAGTACGTGAAAAAATTTCGTTATCACAATTCTTCGAAAGCCTTATGTCCTTAATAGTCGTAGACTATCATTGAGAAACTATTGCAAGACCACTTTTCGTGTGAATGCTTGTCCGTCAATAGTAAGATGTATTAAATAAATTCCGGCAGGCATACGATTTGTTTTACTGTCAGTACCGGCCCAATATATACTATGCTTACCTGCAGAACGTTTAGAATCTGTCAACGTCTTTAATACCGCCCCTCTGATATCTGTCACAAACGCAGCAACATTCGCATCATGTTCTAATGTAAAATCAATGGCGGTAACTTCACTACAAGGATTCGGATAACATTCACTCACCGTAAGAATATTCTTTTCAATACTATTCGCAGATGTCGGGAAACCAATGAAAGCTTCCTCAGCATTTAGCACTTCAGTTCCTGAACTCAATACCGGGCTAGTTCCAATTTTTTTATTGATAAACGCAACCGCGGTTATATAATTTGCATCCCAGGCGGCAGGCAAGGTGTAGGTATAGGTTTTCGAAAAACTTTGGTTGACACTCACACTACTTGGGTTATTAATATCACCCCAATTGTCTGCAGATAATAATGCACGTGAAACATCTTTGTGCGTATAGGTTCCGGTAGCGCCGGATTGTGCCGCCATAATATTGTCTTCAAGCAATACGCAGGTCAGATGGGTTTCATAATTTACGGCGGCTTTAAACGTATAATCTACTTTTACAGTTACTTGTCTGTTGGTGCCATTGTATGAAGGAGTCATCGTAATTTGTACCGGCGAAGGTGTATTCAATCTGTCCACAACCGCATCGGTCCAAAACCATCGGCTCATGGCAAAATAATTGGCAGTAGGAAACGAATCGCGGTCTATGGTCGCTCTCGGAAATCCGCTAACTTGCATCGCAGCTTCCATCGCAGTTTCATACGGAATAGTATAGGCATCATTGTTATGCATTCCTACTACCACAACACGATTAGGATGATCTAACAGAATTTTTTTAATGGTATCATGACCATCAGGGCAGTTCGGACACCAGGTTCCGGTATATTCTTCCATTAATACTTTGCGTGTAACCTGTGCTTGCGTACTTATAAAAAGGACAGAAAAGAAAATTGTAAAGATGGTGTATTTCATATGTTTAATTTTTTATCAAATGTATGGAAGAAGACGGAATATTTCAAATGGTGGTTTGAAGAACTATATTCTTCCATTATTTTTTTAGGAGCCGGGCTAAGAACCTTATTGAGCTTGGGTCCGGCTGTCCGTTGCAATCCCTGACCGAAGCGTCAGGGGATTTTCACTACCATCCGGGCTAGTTTTCAGCAGTTGAATCTTTATTCAACTTGAACTCTTCTAACATACTGAACACTGAAAGAACCCCAAAATTCGCATCAATCTTCAAATTCATCTCAAATACACAATCAAAAACTTTTGGATACCTAATTCATTTACCTTCGATAAAAATAAATACGTACAACATGGAAATCACAAAAATTAAAGCCGGAATCGTAGCGCTCTTTTTTGTCGCTATCGCAATGACAGGTTGCCAAAAAATGCAACAAGGTACTCACAAACACGGACCTCACGAAGAGGACGCTACACAGTACATTACCATCGATAAAACATTAGCCTATGGCGAAGTGTATACGTTGGATTTGAATCCTTACGAAGATGCCGACGATTTGTCTACTATCACTACACAAGCCACCAAATTTACAATCAGTGCATTAACAGGTCTTGCTTCTACTACGAACAATGTCTACACATATTCTTTAAACAAAGCAGATCGAGTAGTTGTTCCAACGCCAACACCGAGCGATACTGCCTCGACTCAGCAAGTGGTATTAACCGTTACCGAAGGTGCTCATGCAAACTCAGGTGGTGGTTGTAATGGAGGCAGCGGCAACAGTTCACATGTTGGAAATGTTGAAGCCGTAATTACCATCAATTTTACTATCAAGTAAATCTTCTTTCTTACAACATTTATAAAATCTCCGGTAACGAATTGCCGGAGATTTTTTTTGTACTGTTATAAAGATAAAACAATATCATGACCACGATTGCGGCAAAAAAAGCCCAGGCAATATCTTTGTGTGCATCCCATACATCGCCCTGTGTAGCCACATAGGTATCACCGGTTTCCGAGTCTGTGCAGGCAGCGACCAACCATTCGATGAGTTCAAATATTGTGGCCAATCCTAATATCAATAAAACAGAAAGAGAGTACGACCAACGTAAGGGAGTTTTGAGACGGTTCACCAAATAATCTTGTATTGGAAGCACCATTAAAAAACCAAAATTGAAATGCACAAAACGATCATAAGGATTCCGCCACAGATGAAATTTTTGCTGAACCCACAACCCGGCTTGATTAGACGTATACGACATTTGAGCACCATAGATATGAATGAGGAGAAAAAGGAAAATACAAATCAAGCTGATATCAGCCAATAAAAATTTTCGTTGCAACGCAATAAACCAGGGAATGAAAATCAGCACAAGAATATTTTCTATCCACCAATTTATGGGACTCCTTGTAGTGGCAAAAAAATAAATCCAGGCAACAACAAAAAAGAATACCAATACCTGAAATAATTT
>JANNYV010000504.1:0-3160 GCA_031410275.1 Bacteroidota bacterium | reverse complement strand
TGAATACAATGGGTATGTGTTCTTTCTGAATTCGTGAACAAATATAGGAGAAAACTATTAAAAAAAGAAGTAGAGGAGAAGGAGTTAGTTGATGGTGGCACCTAGAGGGTCCTTGTTTAATTTTATAACTTGTAACTCTATAACCCGTAACTCTATAACTCGTAACTTGCTTTTCACACCAACACCTCTCCTGTCATTTCCTTCGGAATATCAATATCCATAAAATGTAAAATTGTTGGCGCAAGATCACCAAGTTTACCATTTTTTATATGTCCTTTAAACTCCTTGGAAATAATAAATAAGGGAACAGGATTCAATGTATGAGCGGTATTGGGTGTTCCATCTTCATTAATCATATAATCACTATTGCCATGATCCGCGGTCAGGAAAATAATATAGTCTTTTGACAAGGCTAATGTCACAATTTGTTGAACGCAAGTATCCACTGTTTCCACTGCTTTAATCACAGCATTCCATACACCGGTATGGCCTACCATATCAGCGTTAGCGAAGTTGAGGCAAATAAAATCGGCTGTTTGGTTTTCAATTTCAGGCAGAATGGCTGCGGTTACATCAAAGGCACTCATCTCGGGCTTTAAATCATAGGTCGCTACTTCTTTTGGCGATGGACACATAATACGTTTTTCACCAATAAATTCTTTTTCTCTGCCACCACTGAAAAAGAAAGTCACATGCGGATATTTTTCTGTTTCTGCAATTCGAATTTGTGTTTTGCCATTTGCTTCTAACACCTCACCCAATGTATTTTTCAAATCATCATGATGAAAAATAACATGCACATCTTTATATGTTTTATCATACTCGGTCATGGTGGTATAAAACAATGAAAGAGGCTTCATAGCAAATTCCGGAAAGGCCTGTTGCGTTAATACCTGTGTAATTTCTCTGCAACGGTCTGTTCTGAAATTAAAACAAAATACGGCATCGCCTTCCTGAATGGTTGTCAAGGGATTTCCATGTTCATCGATACAAATCAACGGCTTTAAAAATTCATCAGTGACACCTGATTGATACGCTTCATCAATACTTTTTAAAACATTCTGTGTCTTTGTTCCAACGCCATTTACCAAGGCATCATAGGCAATCTTCACACGCTCCCATCGCTTGTCTCTGTCCATTGCATAATACCGACCCGTGACGCTGGCAATTTTACCAACTGTCGTATCAAGATGTTGTTGAAGTTCGGCTATAAACGTATGTCCGCTTTGGGGGTCCGTATCGCGCCCATCGGTAAATACATGCAACATTACCTTTTCAATATTATTTTCTTTGCAAAGGGTGCAAATTGCTTTCACATGGTTGATATGCGAATGCACACCGCCATCACTCAATAAGCCTATCAAATGTAAAGTTTTATTCTGTTCTTTGACATACTGCAATGTCTCCATAAAGGCAGGGTTCGATTGTAATTCACCATCCCGGATAGCCACATTAATACGCTGTAATTCTTGATACACAATACGTCCGGCTCCAATATTCAAATGCCCCACTTCGCTGTTACCCATTTGTCCTTCAGGCAGTCCGACCAATTCGCCACAAGTAATTAATTCTGCATTAGGATAGGTATGATAAAGCGATTTTACAAAAGGAATATTGGCATTTTGAATCGCATCTGATTCCTTTATTTTCCCATGACCCCAACCATCCATAATGATTAATAAACTCTTTTTAGACATAATTGCAAAAATAGTGCAATATTTGCATGAAATTGTTGTAAATAACCCCATTGAAATTTGAACTAAAAATATTTTCTGACCTACATGTAAGAAAACATTTTCTGATTGGTATCCTTCTTGTTTTTGTATCCCTTTCTGCACTCGCCCAATTGAATTTGCAGGATATAGGGAAAGCAATTAAACAAGGAGACGCTAAACGTTTATCTGCTTACTTTGATAAACAAATTGATTTAACTTTTTCTGATAAAAGCACTACATACAGTAAGCGTCAGGCAGAATTAATTATTCAAAAATTCTTTTCTAAAGTAGAGCCTTCCAATTTTGTGAATGCATTGGTAGGTGGTTCTCATTCAAACAATACAAAATACATTATTGCCAATATGGTTACGAGCAATGGCGTGTATAAAGTGTATATGTTCTTTGTTCAAAGCGGCTCGGGATATGTGCTTCGTGAACTTCGATTTGAGAAATAATACCATCTCGATTTATAAAATAGATCAAAGGACTATGTAGAAATCTTAGGTGGGATTATGGTGATTGAACAATTGGAGGCCCGTTTATTATTTCGTATCAGGATAATACTTTTCTTTTTCCCTTCACCTTGTATTCCTTACTTTTGAAAAATGAATTTTACTGAATTTATTATTGCTGCATTAGAAGAAGATATTGGAAGTGGAGATCATTCTACATTAGCTTGTATTCCGTTTGATGAACAAGGTAAAGCCATCTTAAAAATAAAAGAAAACGGAATCTTAGCCGGTGTTGAAATTGCAGCACAAATTTTCAACTATATCGAGCCAACCTGCTCATTTAATATCTTTAAAAAAGATGGCGATAAAGTCATCGCAGGTGAAACAGCTTTTGAAGTTACTGCAACGGTTCATACAATTTTAAAGACAGAACGTTTGGTCTTGAATATCATGCAACGAATGAGTGGCATTGCCACATTGACAAATAAGTATGTTGAAAAAATAAAAGAGTACCCGGCAAAAATTTTAGATACCAGAAAGACCACACCCAATTTCAGATGGTTCGAAAAACGGGCTGTTGTCATTGGTGGCGGACAAAATCACCGCTTCGGATTATATGATATGATTATGCTCAAAGACAATCATATTGATTATTGTGGAGGAATTGAAAAATCCATTGATAAAACAATAAATTATTTAAATGAAAAAAAACTAGCTCTCAAAATTGAAGTAGAGGCAAGAAGCATTGATGATGTGAAAAGGATCGTCGTCCACGGAGGTGTTCACAGAATCATGCTCGACAATTTTAAACCCGAAACAATTACCGAAGCCTTGCAAATAATCGATAAAAAATTTGAAACCGAAGCAAGTGGTGGAATTACATTTGATACCATTGAAGCGTACGCAAAGACTGGTGTCGATTTTATTTCTGTGGGTGCTGTTATACATCATGCTGTAAGTATGGATTTAAGTTTAAAAGCTGTAAAATAAATG
>JANNYV010000503.1:0-8222 GCA_031410275.1 Bacteroidota bacterium | reverse complement strand
TAGCATTCTGCCAACTGCAGTAGCATGCGAGTTCATGGTGATGGATGTTAAGGCTAAAATGTTTCCCTGAAATGAAGTATAATCTCCAATAGTTGCTGAACTTCCGGTTTGCCAATACACATTTTTAGCCTGAGCTCCGCCGGCAAGAATAACACTTCCACCAGCACCACCTATAGTAGTAAAATTGGACGCTATTTGAAAAATCCAAACGGCATTCACATCACCTTGTGCATCTAATGTAAGATTACCTGATTGTATTAAAAGTGTTGACGTAGATTTGTAAATACCCGGTGCGAGTGTCAGTCCTCCTTGATCACCTGACACTGTAATAGGGGCAGGAGAACTTGCTGCTTCAGCGAAAAGATATGCATTGGTCAAATCCGTTTTAGCTTGTAGCAACATAGCAGGAACCCCGGGAGGTGCAATATCATCGGAAGCATAAATTGATCCATTTACAATAATGGCCGGAGGAAATCCAACAACTGAAGAACGAAGACCCGGATAAATTCCGACATCCAAATCATGTATCTCACTTTGCCCTGCCTGATTGCTTACGCCGACACCGGCAATAATACCAAATGCTGCAACCGATCCAAGATTCACTTGACCAGGGCCAGTAGTTGCATTTGTTGTAAAACTCCAAACATAATTAGTAGACAAAGGGGTACCCGCAATATTTTTAGCACCAGTAGTAATCGTAGCGGTATAAACTGAACCTGATAAAAGATTGGCAGCCGGTGTAAATTTTGCGGTTGAACCCGAGTAGGTCACAGTACCGGCTATAGGTGTTAATCCTTGCTTTAAACTAAAGGTTCCATTATTAATAGATGCAGGATCCATTGGCATACTAAAAGTTGCTGAAGGTTTTTTACTAAGGATTACATTTGTTGCATTGTTTAAAGGATCAGTCGAATTTACAAACGGTGCAGTTGAGACGCCTGTTGTAAATGTCCAAACAAAATTATTTGCCAATGATACACCCGCTAAATTCTTTGCCCCGGTTGTTACTGTTGCGGTATAAATTGTATTGGGAATAAATGGAAGTGTACTAATAAAGCTAGCAGAAGACCCGCTATACGATATGACACCGCTTATATTGGTTCCACCTTGTTTAACAGTCATGGTTGTTCCGTTGATCGTTAACGGATCCATTGACATATTAAAATTTGCAACAACAATTTTATTAATTACAACACCTGTTGCATTGTTATTCGGGTCAGTTGAAATTACAGCAGGAGCAGTAATACTTCCCGTAGAAAATGTCCATACATAACTATTTGCTAATGAAATTCCTGTCATGTTTTTTGCACCGGTGTTTATGGTTGCCGTATAATTTGTATTTGATAAAAGATCTGCATTTGGAATAAAATATGCGGCCGTTCCATCATATGAAACAATTCCTGCAATAACTGTTGTTCCCTGCATTAGCGTAAAACTTGTAGCATTTATTGACAACGGATTCATCAGCTCACTAAAGTTTGCACTGATTATTTTATTCAGTACAACACCACTTGCATTATTTATGGGGTCAGTCGACACAACTGTTGGTGCTGTTAATGTACCTGTTGTAAATGTCCAGCTATAATTAGTAGAAATGCTTGTACCCCCAATGTTCTTTGCGCCCGTTGTAATCGTAGCAGTATATACAGTATTAGATGTCAACAGAGTTGATGGCGTAAATAAAGCAGTCGCACCACTGTAGCTAACAGTTCCGGAAACACCGGTTAATCCGCGCTTTAATGTAAAAGTGGTTCCATTAATAGTCAATGGATCCATCCCCATATTAAATAGTGCAGTAACATTTTTATTCAACGGAATGTCTGTAGAATTATTTGCCGGATCAGTACCAATTACAACGGGTGATAAAGTTGCACCTGTACTGAAGGTCCATACATAATCGGTTTGCAATGCATTACCCTTTGCGTCTTTCACTGTGGTAGATATTCTGCCTGTATAGGTCGTATTATTTGCAAGTGGAATTGAAGGAGTAAACGATGCTGTATTGCCGCTGTAAGCAACGATTCCTGCTACTTGTGCTGTGCCTTTCAATGTTATAGATGTCTGCGTAATAGTTGCAGGATTCATCATTTCATTAAAAGTTACAGTAATTACTTTATTGAGTGCTACATTGATGGCCATATTTGCCGGGTCAGTAGATTCTACTTGAGGGCATATACCATCAATCGGTACAAAGTTATCCTTTTTGCAACCACCTAAAAATGCCGCCAAAGAGAAGACTACAAGTAAGGTGGTTAATAATATTTTTCCTTTTGTTTTCATGTTATTTTTTTTAAATTTTTAACGTAATTGTTATATGCAAAGGTGATGCTGATTATTGCCGAACTTGTTATATAACCTTGGTAATGAGTTTCATTATTCACACTAAACAGCAGATAGTTGGCAGTAGGCATTTAACAGTAAGCAGTATTTCTGCTACTGAATCAAAATCAGCATAAAAATTATTGTACTTAGTTATTGATTGAGAGAAGAAAGTATAACACATTTTTAAATTGTGTCATGGTCAAATTATTCTATAATCTTATTCTCAAATGATTTCGTCGTTTATTTCCTTAGCATGTTCAGCCAGCTCGGCATATTCTTTTGAAAGCTCTGTAATTTCAAGTTCTGTTTTCATTTCGACATTGATAACATCATTCCTTGCGGTTTCATGAGAAACAACAAGTTCGTTTACTTTTAAATGCAGGATCGCAGAAAAACGGTTAAATGATTTTTGAATAATAAATAAGCTTAAAAATGTTATTCCGTGAATAACATCTCTAATACTATCGTCAATGCTTTGCTTATAAAACATTTTGTTTGTCAACCAAAAAATGACCAAACACAATGCCACAATAAAGGTGATCGAATTACCCAATATGGCAGTTGCTGTCGACGTTAATTTTTCAAAAATCAATTCCGTTTGTTTATATATCTTGTTCATATTTTTTTTATTTTGCTAGTCGATTATACATAGAGGCTACCAATCGTCTTGGAAGGATGCGTATGAATCCGGAGGAAATTTTTGCTAAGGTGCCGGGAACAATAATCATTCTCCCCTTCAACGTTTTTCGAACAGCTATTTCGCCAACTCGTTTAACAGGCACTGCCATTTGCATTCCAAACCAACCAAGTTTTTCTTTGGTGTCTTTTTCAATAGAAGGCTTTGTAAATACAGGTCCCGGGCAAAGACAACTTACACTGATATTTTTTCCTTTCAATTGGTATCGCAATGAATAACTAAAAAAAAGTACTGCAGATTTTGTTGCTGCATATACATTCTTCACAGGTATGGGTGCAAATGCTGCCATACTTGCCACATTGAGAATATAAGATGGTGCATTTTTTTCGAGCACCGGGAGTAGTGTAAGACTAAGTGCCATTCCTGATGCTACATTTAATTGTACCATATACTGAACAGTATCTAATGGGATTGACAAATAATCAGACACACCACCTAATCCTGCGACATTGCAAAGCATCTTCAGATAAATATTTTTCTCTATACACCATGTTGCTATTTCTTCAGCAGCATGTTGATGGCTTAAATCTTTCACAATAATTTCTACATGAATAGGATATATGCTTTCTAATTTTTTCTTTGCGGTAAGTAAATCATTTTCATGCCGGGCAATCAAAATCAAATTATAATTTCGCTTGGCTAATGCTTCTGCAATGGCATACCCAATGCCCCTGCTTCCGCCCGCAATTAGTGCAAATGGATTCCTTCTTTCAGGCATTCCCTGCTCAATATGATGCCGACTGTTTGATTGCGAAAACGAGTTGTTTGGATTCAACAAATTGAATAGAATAATAAGAAGCAATAATTTGTTTTTCATGAGTTTCTTTCTATTAACCACCAAGGAAATCAAAGATACATTAATTTGCATGGCTAGTCAGTTCATTACTGCTTTCCTTAATTGCGGGTATGGAAGTATTATCAGAAGAATTTGAATATTCTAATAGAGCAATATAGATAATGAAAAGGGTAACCGCAGTCAGAAAAAGAAGTAATGGATATTTTTTCATTTGTTAGGATTAAAATTATTGCAATGACATTTTCTTCAATCAGTAAAATGAATAAATTTAGGAATTCCCTGAAAGTAAATTTATGATTTTAAAATTTAGCAGGGAACTGTAATACAATTCCTTCTGTGAGCATATCCGCCATCGTCATCAGTTCAGCATACGCCTTATCATAAGCAGCTACATCGCCAATATAATCTCCATTTAACCGGGCAACTGCTTCTTCTAAAGTATAATCAAGATGTTCCTTCATCATGGCTTTCCAATCAGGAAGAAGCCAGTGATTAGGGTTGGCTGAATTCAAAAAAACTGCGATAGAGTCGCCGTTGGCATACCAATTTGCATAGGCCATATTATAGGAAGCGGTATTCCCATTTTTTGCAGCTATAAGTAAATCAGCGGCTGTTGAAATATGACTTTTTAATAAAGCCGTCAAGCCATTACCGCCTGCTTCACCATAATAAGGTTTCATAGCATTACCTATATCCTCTTGATTTTTCATGAGTCGATTCACTGCCTCAGTAGTTCCCGGTGCCCCGTCAATTATGTTGATAATGACATTGCGTGTCCAAGAGACATGGTCGCTCCATAATGTTCTCATGGCTTTTGTGAGTGTTTTATGATTTTCACTTTCTACATAATAAATAGCGTCTCTTTTGCAACCAACTAAAGAAATAATTGATATGATAGCAACGGTTAGAATAAAAGATATTTTTTTCATTTTTTTAAATTTAATTTTCTGCTTCCTGCAAAAAAAGGTGTAACGAAATTATTACCCTACAAAGATGACAACCATTTACCACCTAAGTATTATACAACTTTAATAATCCGTTATATTATTCACACCTCTATTGAAATTGTGTGTTGCCAATAGTTCAGATTGCTCACTACAATCCATCCTGCTAAGCGTTAAAAGAAAAATAGACTCCTCTATCGCCTCAATACTATGAGGGATACCATCATGTAAAACAAGAATTTGTCCGGTCCTCAACACAACAGATTGCTCATTCGTATTCAGTTTCATTTTTCCATCCAGCATTTGTATACTTACCATTCCATCTACTGAATGTTTACTCATCAAAGCTCCTCCATGCAATGCAATGAGAACGATTCGCATACTATTCGTTTTAAAAACAGTGATTGCATTCCGATCGCTGTCCTTCCAGGGTTTCTCCTTCTTAATTTGTTCAATAAAAAATAGGACATCAATAGTCACCAATGGGGCATCTATTATTCGGTCCCCTTCAGGGCGTTGAAAAGTGGCTTCATTAAATTTTTCTTCCATATTGTTATTCTTTTAAACCATTAAAACGAGAAGCATGAGTTATCAATGAGATGCCGACATTTCATTTTCAAATTCTCTCATTCATATTTAATCTAAATATCTTCTTAGTATCCAAGCAGTGGTTTCATGTTGCTCCATAATTCCTGTCAGGAAATCTGTAGTGCCTGCATCTTTATTTTTATCTGTGCATATATCAATATCTTTTCGCAACTCAATAATAATCGTTTCATGATCATGCAATAACTCTTGCATCATTTCTTTTTGCGATGGGTATTTACCGGGTGCTTCCTTCAATCGGGTGAGCGCGGCAAATTCTTTCATAGTACCAATTGTTTTGCCTCCCAGCTTATTGATGCGTTCTGCAACCTCATCAATTGTTTCTTCAAGCTCAGTATATTGGCTTTGAAATAATTTATGAAGCTCCATAAAACTTTCACCGGATACATTCCAATGAAATTTTCTTGTCTTCATATATAATGTCATTTCATCTGATAATACGATTGCAAGTAGTGCAATGCTGTTGTTTAAATTCTTTTCAGAAATTCCTATTTTGGGCTTCATGCTATTTAATTTTTATGTTGTTTGTTTGAATACTTATTATGTTCATTAAAGGTCGACATGCATTTATTGGCTTGAATACTCCAAAGAAGTTGGTTGATAAACACTTCGGCTCTCAAGTTTGATTCTGTAATGTCTGTTGGGTTACCTTCTGCATCAAATGCTTCTTGCACTCTTGATACAGAAAAATTTTCAGGAATAGTCCATGCGCGCATTTTCCACAATACAAATTGCAATGCCGTAATGACTTGCGAACCTCCGAATCCACCTGCAGATACTGTTGAGATGGCTATTGGTTTTCCATGCCACTCATCATATAAAAGATCAATTACATTTTTCAATGCTGCCGGATATCCTCCATTATATTCCGGTGTGACTATAATTACACCACAGGATGCATTAATTTTTTCAACAAATTCGATCACTGCGGCTTCGGGGTGTTTTTGATATTGCAAACGTTCTTCAAAAATTGGGAAGTTGCATGCTTTCAAATCCAAAATTTCTGTAGTGGCAATATTATTCTCAATTAAATAGTTTTGAAAATACAAGGCCACTCTATGACTCCTCCGACCTGTTCTGATACTTGAGGAGATAATGGAGATATGAGGTTTATTATCGTTCGTAATTTTCATTTTGTAATTCATTTAAATTATTCTGCTAAATAGCCTCCATCAATTTCTAATGTAGTTCCGGAAACAAAAGAGCTGTCATCACATGCTAAAAAAATAAAGCCTTTTGCAATTTCGTCCGAAGTACCCAAACGTTTCATGGGATGCAAATCAATAATATGTTGTTTCACATCTTTATTTTCGCTGATGCCGGCTTTCGTCAACAGGGGTGTATCAATAAATCCAGGGCAAATCGCATTAATTCGAATTCCTTCTGTTGCATATTCTAATGCAGCCGTTTGCGTAAGTCCAATAACACCATGCTTTGCGGCCACATAATGTGCCGAGGTTGCAAACCCAACCTTTCCTAATATAGAAGCCATATTTACAATCACGCCTTTTTTTTCTGACGCCATTTGGGTCAACTCATGTTTCATGCAATTAAATACACCATTGAGATTCACACCGATTACACGTAACCAAGCCTGCTCAGTCATATCGCCAACTTTATTTGATTCGCCTCCAATACCTGCATTGTTTAAGGCTACATCCAATGTTCCGAACGCATTAATCACTTTTGAAATGGCCATTTGTACTTGTGCAAATACAGACACATCGCATTCAATAAAAATAGCTGTTGAATTTTCTTTTTTTATTTCTTCCATTGCCTTCTCCGCTGTTTCAGATTTCATATCTGCTATCGCAATATTCGCTCCTTCTTGCGCCGCTGCAATCGCACACGCCTTACCAATGCCTGATAGTCCACCGGTTATAAACACGGTTTTATTTTGTAGTTTTTTCATCTGCATTTATATATTTAATAAGATATCGCTTGGTAGTTGAATTGAATTCAATGATTATTAATAAACCTGCGTCCTTCTATTACTCATAAGTTTCTTCTCCACTTACTTTTTTCTTATAATGTTCATTCGATTCATGAATATCCGAAATGTGTTCCGGCTGAATATTAAATTTTCGCTGATGCCAATTATACATATCGTTGCTAGGGACACTGGTTGAATCAAGTGACAAATAAATTTCAGACCTATCACTTGACTCAATGCCAGAAACATTTATATGTTCATTCCTATGTTTCATAGTAATTGTATTATTTCAAAAATTAATGCGGTTGCTTGTCATCATCCTTACCTTTCGGAGCTGATTTTCTTGAAGGCGCTGATGGCTGTTGACTATGTTGATTGTTTTGTTGAGGTTGTGATTGTTGTTGTCGTTGCGGTTGTTGCTGTTTAGGCTGCTCTGAACGTTGCTGTTGTGGTGGTTGCTGCCGTTGCGGTTGCTCTTGACGTTGTGGTCGATCTTGACGTTGTTGTTGTTGCTGACGTTGCGGTTGCTCTTGACGTTGTTGTTCCTGCTGTTGCTGTGGTTGTTGACGTTGTGGTCGATCTTGACGTTGAGGTTGCTCTTGCCTTGCAGGTTGATTTTGTTGTGGTGGTTTTGATCCTCCATTTTGCTGACGAGGATTTTGTTGTTGTTGTTGTTGTTGTGATTGACGGGCGGGCTCACTATTCCGTTGTGGTTGCCCCCGTTCTTGTTTCACAGGTTGGTCTCTTCGTTGTGATGGCTTTTCACCACCTCTATTTTGATGTTGATTTCCTTGTTGTTGTATCTGACGATTACGCTCTTCAGCATTGAGCGGCGGTTGCTCAGTATTTCCTGAACGAATTTGTTTATCATTTTTAGGCTGCATCGGTTGTTTTCTGATCGTTTGATTTCCATGCTGAAAATTA
>JANNYV010000502.1:0-4963 GCA_031410275.1 Bacteroidota bacterium | reverse complement strand
ATTACCAACGGCGGCCAACACATTCAAGTTCGTGCCGCAGTCAGGCGCATCAATCATTAGCGGAACTGTGATTCCCGCCGTTCGCATCGAATTTATAATACTTGTATAGGTATTGATAAAAGTGGTTTGCGCGGTTGTGGGATTTGATGCCCAACTAACAGACAAGGCTTCATTCGCAATATTGATAATTAAACTATTTTTATATTTATTGATTAATGTCAGCACAGCAGATTGGGTATACCAACTTGCCATAGAAATCAGTGCAGAAGAATTATTCTGACATGTTTGATCATGTAAATCTAAAATAGGAATCATTTTATTTTGTACACATTTCGATAAAGCGCTGTCGAGGTTGGTTAAGTTCCCGTAGGTACTGATAGGTGTGGTGCCTGTTGGATTTTTATACCAAACCAAACGCACTGCATTCGCTCCGGAAAGTGCAATTTGATTTATGTTTAATTGCGTAGGCGACCATCCCCAATTATAAGGCGCATAATTTATTCCCCGCAAAATAAGGGTATCACCACAAGGCCCTAAAATATATTTTCCGTTTACAGTAATGGTTTGTCCCAATTGCGCTTTAGAAGAAATAGAGAAGATCAATACAAATAAAATTGCCAATGAATATTTAATACAACTCATAGGAATTACTTTTGGTTTCACAAAAATAGTCAATAGATTTGATTTGTGAGAATCAAAAGGAATGAAAGGGTGTAGCCCAATTCCCTTCACTTCCATTCTATTTTCAAATATTAAGAATACTATGTACATTCGCCACAAAATTAAATGAATGAAAAAATTAGTGTTTCCTTTTTTTTTTATAACACTTGTTCAGCTGTCTGCTTGTAAAAAGAAAGCATGCGATGCAGTCGAGTCAGGGATTGTAGCGAGTGCTGCTGAAAGTACCCTTATTCAAAATTATTTATCAACCCATATTCTAACAGCCACATTACATAGTAGTGGTCTATATTATTCTATCAGTAACCAAGGAAGTGGTGATACACCGGATCTTTGCGCTAGTGTGACTGTAAAATATAAAGGTGCATTATTAGATGGTTCGGTATTTGATGAAAGCACAACGAATGTTTCTTTTCCATTGAAAAATTTAATTATCGGTTGGCAAAAAGGGATTCCGTTGATACAAAAGGGCGGCAAAATAAAATTATATATTCCTCCAAGTCTTGGTTACGGCGGAACTGCCCAATCAGGCATTCCGGCAAACAGCACATTGGTTTTTGATATTGAGTTAGTGGGTGTGGTGAAGTAGTTGTTGGTTAACAGTTGATAATTGATAGTTGATAATTTAGGAAGTCACTTATGCCTTATGACTTATGACTTACGCCTAAGACTTCCATTTAATTGAACAACCAACTGCCTTTGTAAAATTAGGTTTCACTTCGTGTCCTGCTAAAAGTGCATTCAACGCATTTTCTGCATATTTTTTTTTCACCAATTCAGGCTCATTTGAATTATCATCAATAGCCCCAATATAAGCGACCTTAAATTGGTCTTTTACTTTTTTCAAAATAAATACATGCGGTGTTTTTACAGCCCCATATAGTTTAGCATACTCTTGCGTTTCATCGTGCAAATAAGCAAAAGGAAAATGTTTGTCTGCAGCTCGCTCCATCATATTTTCATATGAATCCTCGGGATAAGCAATTGCATCATTTGAATTGATAGCGACAACCGGAAATCCTTTAGCAGCATACATATGATGTAGAGCAATAATTCTGTCTTCATATGCTTTTGAAAACGGACAATGATTACAAGTAAAAATAAGGATGATACCCTTTGCATCTTTATAATCTTTTAGCGATACCATTTTTCCATCTATATTTTTAAGGGAAAAATCTATTGCCTCATCATTCACCTTATAGCCCTTATTTTCCGTTTGGGCAAATGAATAAAAGTTGAATGCAAGTAATATGAGCACGAATAAAGAATATGTTTTCATTGTATATAAAATTTATTTTATTGAGTTAATTAATTTTTCTAGTTCTGTAAAAGTAGTTTCATTCTCCATAAAATGATAAAAATTTTTTTGATTATTAAAGATAACGGTAGCCGGTATTGAACCTTCCCATTTCTTGTCTACCTTATCTATCCATGCATTATAATCAGGCTCATTTAAAAGAACCACTTCAGCTTGAATACGAGTTTTCTCCAAATAAGGGATAACGGTTATGTTTAATTTCTTATAAAAATCGAGGCTCACCAAAATCACTTTCACCTTTTTATTTTTATACGCTTCAGTTAGTTTTTCAAATTCAGGCAGTTCATGCAAACAAGGCATACACCATGTCGCCCAAAAATTAATTACATAAGTAGTATCATTCTGAGAAGCTCGAATATTTTTATACCAATCAAATTTTACAATATCCACCTTTTTCTGTGCATTGCTTTGAACACTACAAAAGATAAGAATGAAACAAACAAACAGGATTTCAACTGATTTCATACTTTCAAAAATAGGTAATTCATTTGGGGATTCAGAAACAAAATATCAGCTTTCTGTTAAAGTAACATCAAACTGCAACCTCTCAAATCAGCTGCATCTAATCTTCCATTGACCAAAAATGAGCCATCTGCAAACACTTCACCCACATCATCCGTGGCGATAAAACAACACGAATGAATATTTGCCAAATCAATCACATTCAATACACCTTTGCCAACAGTTGCTACCTGAAACGGGTCATTGATATCGCGGACCATAAGCTTCATCCAATTAGGCGAGTGAAATATTCCGTCCCGCAATAAATATGCTTGCGACAATAATTCTGTCATACCATATTCAGAATAAATTTGTGGTACTTCAAATGATTTTTTTAAAATAGTATGCACCTCATCACGAAGAAGCTCCTCTCTCCTGCCCTTCATACCACCGGTTTCTATAATGACGGTATAGTTTAATTGCATCGGATATTTCTCTGCAAAATCTAAGAGCGCATAGGTCACTCCAATTAAAACAGATGCCTGTTTTTTTTCTTCCAAATCCAAAATAGTCTTGTATAATTCAGCATGATTATGTAAATAAAATCCACTTGATGAATGCTTACTTTCACGAATAAGATTATCTACCATATACACTAAGGATGAATTTCCTCTTTCTAAATAGGAAGGCAATAAACCTAGTATACAATATTCATTTACTTGGCCAAAAAAAAATTCAAAGCAATTCGAAAATGAACGTTTATACAAATTGATATCCTGTACAAAATGCTTGCTTGCAATTTGACCGGTTGTACCACTACTTTCAAAAATGGTGAAGTCACCTTGAGCCGATTCTGAAATAACCTGATGTGTTTTAAAAAATTGAATGGGTAAAAACGGAATTGTTTGTAACGATGTAATAGATGAAACAGAAATACCCAAGGCATCCATATACTTTTTATAAATCGGAATTGTTGCATACTGATACTTCGAAATAGAAACAGCCAATTCCTCAAAATTTTCTTTCCCTACATTAAATATTTGCTCTTCAATCTGCGTTATAGTCATGGTAAATATGTTACATTTGTTATATGAATAAATTACTTTTTCTTGTATTCATTCTAACCGGATTATCCTGCTCAAAAAAAGCAAAATTTTCCGTGGTGCCCAAAATTACATACAATTCCATGATGCCGCAAATATTGAAGGCAGGCGCTTCTACCGGAGGCACGACAATTGCAATTTATTTTCAGGATGGTGATGGCGATATTGGATTTGATACCTACAATTTATATTTAAAAGATAGTCGCGATTCAAGTATAATCAAAATGAAAATTCCTAGTATCCCTGCTGAATATTCGCCCGAGAAAGGTTTGAAAGGGACTATTACTATTGATTACTTGGCTGCTTTATTGACCTTACGTCCAGATACTGCCCATATCGAATCAGATACCTTGCATTGGGAGATTTATTTGAAAGACGAGGCAGGCAATATCAGCAATACAATTGTAACCGATGATTTATTACTCCTCAAGTAAACTTTCGATTGCCATTTCATAACCTTTCAAACCAAAGCCGCTTATGACACCAAAGCAGACAGGCGACAAAAAGGAGTGCTTTCTAAATTCCTCACGGGCAAAAATATTTGAGATATGAACTTCGATTACTTTGCTTTCTACCGCTTTTATGGCGTCGGCAATCGCTACCGAAGTATGGGTATATCCACCGGCGTTTAAAATTATTGCATCGGTTATAAAACCTTGTTGTTGAATTTCATTAATTATTTCTCCTTCTATATTACTCTGAAAATAACTTACTTCTTGATTTGCATATTTTCTTTTCAAGACCTCAATAAAAACATCCATCGATTTGTTCCCGTAAATTTCTTGTTCTCGCTTTCCAACTAAATTCAAATTAGGTCCGTTGATGATAGCTATTTTCATTTGTTTAGTAATTTTTGATGACTGTAAAATTAAGGAAGTTATTGGGTTATTGAGTTATTAGGTTATTGAGTTATTAGGTTATTGGGTTATTAGGTTATAAGGTTATTGGGTCTCTATAAAAACGCGCCTTTACTAAATTAGGAGAACTTCATTGATTGGAATTCACAAAGCAGCTTATCACTTCTCTTTTGCCATTCGCTATTCCTGCGTATTATTGCAAAAACATTCTTGTGAATATCGATTCATACATCAAAGGATTTACATCATTTCTCCGGCTCGAAAAATCACTAAGTGAAAACTCTGTAGAGGCCTATGTACATGATGTTGAGAAATTGGTTCAATATGTATCGTTGCAGCAAAACGAACAAACACTCAGCGAAATCAACTTAGAAACATTACAAGGTTTTCTTGCATGGATACATGAATTGGGCATGACAGCAACATCGCAAGCTCGTATCATCTCAGGATTAAAAGCATTTTTTAAATTCCTTATTTTAGAAGATGAATTAAAAACAAATCCGGCTGAATTATTAGAGTCTCCCAAAACAAAACGAACCTTACCGGATACACTTACTGTTGAAGAA
>JANNYV010000501.1:0-2767 GCA_031410275.1 Bacteroidota bacterium | reverse complement strand
GCGACATTAATATTGACCATTAATCATAGTTCTTCAACAGGCAATTCAAGCATCACTGCATGTAATTCTTATTTATGGAATGGTGTAACCTATACCGCAAGCGGAACGTATACATTCACATCATTGAATGCACAAAATTGTGTAAACACAGCAACACTTACATTACTCATTAATTATAGTTCAACAAACGGGGGGGCAACCATCACGGTATGTGATTCGTATTTGTGGAATGGAGTAACCTATACCAACAGTGGAACTTATACATTCACATCGTTGAATGCTCAGAATTGTGTAAACACTGCCACATTAATATTGACCATTAATCATAGCAGTACGTCATCACAAACAACAAGCGTTTGCGATTCCTATCTTTGGTCAGTGAATGGTGTTACATATACTGCGAGCGGCACATACACTTCTACTTCATTAAATGCAGCTGGTTGTTTACATACCTCTACATTAAATTTGACTATCACACCGAGTTCGTCTTCATCAAGTTCAGCATCGGTTTGTGATTCGTATTTATGGACAGTGAATAATGTAACATATACTGCAAGTGGCACATATACTTATGTTTCCAATTGTCACACGTATACATTGAATCTCATCATTACTGCAAGTACTTCGAACACCACAATAAATTCTTCTTGTAATTCCTACCTGTGGTCTGTTAATAATGTAACGTATACTGCGAGCGGTATGTATACGGTTGTCAGTGGTTGTCATTCCGAAATATTAAATCTGACGATCACTCCAAACACAACGAGCACTCTAAATGCTACTGCATGTGGTGCTTACATATGGTATGGTACAACGTATACTGCTACCGGTACGTATACACATATCACAGGTTGTTTAACAGAGACATTGAACTTGACTATCCTGACAACATTTACGTATAACTCTACGGTCACTGCTGAGGGATGTTATTTATGGACAGTGAATGGTGCTACATATAGTGTATCCGGAACCTATACCTACACAACCAATAATTTGAGTACCGGTTGTTCTGAAACGTATAATTTAATATTGACTGTAATACCGGGTGTGAAGCTTTCTGCGAATGTTTTATTGCAAGGCCCTTATGATGTAACTATAGGATTGATGCATGATAGTTTACGTGTGAAAGGTTTAATTCCGGGAACTGAACCGTATACGTCATCGCCTTACAATAAATTTTTCTCATTAAATGAATCAGGTTCTGAAACGGTTGCACCTTCGGTATTAACGGTAACAGGAAACAATGCCATTGTTGATTGGATTTATCTTGAATTGCGAAGTGCATCGAACCCTTCAACAATTGTTGCAACGAAGAGAGCCTTGTTGCAACGTGATGGTGATATTGTCAATAATTTGGATGGTGTGTCACCGGTATTCTTTGCCAATATTGCAACGGGCTCCTATTTTGTTAGTGTCAAACACAGAGACCATTTAGGTGTGATGACCTCGTCGGCATTAGCATTGACAAATTGCAACAGTGCAACATTTAATTTCGGAACAGGCGCTGTGTATACAATGGGCTCTATAGCGAATGCACCAAGAAAAGCGATTGGTATTGTGAATGCACTATGGTCTGCAGATTGTAACAATAATAAAAATGTAAAATACAATGGGCTGAGTAATGATAAGGACTTTGTATTAAGTGCAATTGGTGGTGCAGGCATGGCAAACAATACACTTAATAATGTGTACCGCGTAGAGGATGCCAACATGGATGGAAAAGTTCGATACAATGGGACGGATAATGACAGGGTATTGATTATTAATAATGTGGGAGTGAATACACCGAACAATATTATTAATCAACATACGCCGAATTAAAATCCGTTCGTAGAAAACAGTTACAGAGAGATCTCCGGCCATAACAATCATCATTGGCCGGAGGTCTTCAGTTTAGAAATTTTGTAGAAGTTATACCAATATGATTTATTTCTAAGGCCTAAAAAACACATTGGTATAAAACAACAAGTAGCCTTGATGCTGAAACAGAATGCAATGAATACGGCTACAACATAAGGTAGAATTGAGAGTGCATAGAGGTTGAAATTTAGAATTCATAATCCGCATAAATCTTCGTAAAAATTAAAATATTAAAAGAATGACTTGTATATTCGTTAAGTATTTCAACCAATCTTAATATTTGCCAAAATATTTCCTATGAAGAGCCTTCTTCGTTTTAGTGTTGTGACGACTAATTTATTTCAATAGCTTTTGCTTAGCGCAAAGGCTATTTTTTTTATATGTAAAATTGATTTTTAATTCTTTAAACATTATCATACCATGAAAAAAAATCTATTCGCATCAACCATTATATTATTAATGGCTTGCACAATTGCAAATGCCGGACGCAGCCATGCTTTTATTATCAAAAACTCAAAAATGATAAATGGCGATGCGCATTCATCCGGTGGCCAACATTCATTAGAGATTAGAAATGGAAAATTATGGGCATGGGGAAATAATAATGGTGGGCCATTAGGAGATGGAACCACTACAGACAGGCATAGTCCGGTGCAAATAGGAAGCGATGCCAATTGGACTTCGGTGTCTGCCGGAGTATCGTATTCAAGTGGTATTAAATCAGACGGAACCTTATGGGCTTGGGGCTATAATCCTTTTGGGCAGTTAGGTACAGGAAACACTACTGAGCAGAACAGCCCTGTTCAAATAGGAACAGATACGAAATGGGTAAGTGTTACATGTAGTAAATATTTTACGTTCGCCCTGAAATCGGATGGCACGTTATGGGCTTGGGGATATAATTTTG
>JANNYV010000500.1:0-1868 GCA_031410275.1 Bacteroidota bacterium | reverse complement strand
TTTGTATAAAATCATTATTGTAGATTTTGATATTCTCTGTGTATTTACCACTCGGTGTATAATATATACCATTGTATAAATTTGTAAAAATATTCTTCTCAAGCGGATCATTGTTCAATAAACCAATTTCCACCTCCTCACATTTACTGATTACAATCCCGATTTCACTTTTGCTCTGTGAAGCATATGGTATAAGCAACGGACTAGCACTACTTGTAAATGTGTTATTTCTGATGATGCAATTTCCAATAAGATTATTATATCCCGGAGGCGCATTCTCCAATTGTATTCCAATATAATTATCAGTAAAGGTTGTATTTTGGCAATCTATTTTCGAGCCATTTTTTAAAACCAACCCATTTTGCATATCCTTAATCGTACAATTATTATTTACAACAATTTGCTCGCTTGGGTCATCTGCATATATGCCATCCCACATTGCATTGCAAGCTGCCTTTAAAGTACAACCATTGAAAGTAATTGTTTTTAAAGGGTTGATTATTATGGCGGCGTTCGGTTGAAAATATAAAGTGCAATTATTAAAGGTAAAATCATCGTCAATTGTAAAATTGCCTTTTACCAGAACAGAATTATTGTCAAGTACCTTTACAAGTGTTGGACTTAGTGGCGGAGTGAGTGCAGTAATTAAAGTAGAAGAGAAGTCGTCTGTAAAAATAAAATTTGCTCCACTAGATATATTAAATAAAAAGGTACCGCTATTATTATTGGCATCTTTAATAATAAAGGTATGAGGCCCTTCTTTAAGGTTGGTAATGGTTCCATTACTAAAATCACCAATACCAACTTGGTCTCCATCTATTTCAAAAATATATGGCGAGGCTCCTCCTGTAACATTAAAAGCAAACGTACCACTCATCATATCACATCCATCATATAACATCCATCATATAACTCGTAGTCTAAATCAAATATTCCAACAACTTCATTGTTAAATGTATAGTCTCTATCACAACTTGTTGCTGTAGTATTTGGGCACGAGCCGAACCCACCATTTACAGAGCAAACATTCGGATAAACATTATTATTTTGAATCTGATAACAAGAGTTTATTACTGAAAACAAACCTGAAAATGAATTGCCCATTAAACGACCATTAAGTGGAACAGCAAAAATACTGGTTTCAGGAGGAAAGCAAATTGGATTGACATTGTTTACGAGAACTGTATTACATGAATTATCTAGATGGGGTTGATTGTTGTAATGAGCATAGCGCCCGGAACTCGAAATATAGTTAAAGGTCGTATTGTCAATGTCAATCTTATAATTGATAAATAATGATTCGTCAATATCAATCGTGTTATGTTTAAAAGTAGTAAAGTTGTTCACAGGTGTAGTAGAAGGGATATATATCTGATAGCGCCAATCATACTGCCCCGAATAATATTGATAGTTTGGGTCAAGCCCTTTATTTGTATAATAGTTATACTCTATTCGCGGCACCAGGTAAGGAGTGAAAAGTGGAGAGTATGCTGTATTATTACTCATCACTAATCCATTTTCAGTCGCAGCGCTCCTATTATTAATTAAAGAAACACCACCGCCATGCCCTTCAAGCCAATAACTAAATTCAAAACCATTTACTTCATTCTCATAAATAAGTACATTTTTATCAACTTCGCATGACCCACATATGCCCACACCGCCGGCTAATTGGTTAGAAATCGACAAATCATAGAATATTTTATTATGTTTTAGAATGGCATTTTTATCTCCCAACAATACGATTGCTTGGCATGAAGGCTTATGTCGGTTGTTTCTTGCCCACGTATTACTAATTAAATTATTCTCTATTATAACTTCGTCTGTAGTTTGATATGAGAACGTTGCTTCATTAGTATTATTTTTAA
>JANNYV010000499.1:0-2684 GCA_031410275.1 Bacteroidota bacterium | reverse complement strand
TAGTAGGATTGCCTTATTTTTCATTAGCAAAAAAATTATACTTGAGATTAGCTATTTTAAAGCCAGGTATTCTTTTTGAAAAAAAAAATCACTTTGAGTTACTTTTTAAACTAATTTGTCTACATTCGCACCCTATTTTTCTGTGGCTACATTAAAGTTTATTCCTTTTTATTCAAACACTTGCATCAACTGATGGTCTCCGTTGCACTTTCTACGTGTATTAAAATGCCGGTTTGAAGTCGTAAAACATAAATGTTTATTGAGCCTTTCTTATTCAACATCATGCATGTATAGATTCTTCAATGTAGCCAACATCAAGACTTACATCGCTTTGTAGAATATTCAAACAGATTATAGGCATGCAGTATTGCAAGTCAATTCTAAACGTAAAAAATTAGTATGAGCACAACAAAAAGAGATCGTAAATCCACATCAACAGCCTTCAACAAAATTACCATCACACTCGCTTCTCCGGATTCTATTTTGGACAGAAGTTTTGGTGAGGTATTGAAACCGGAAACCATTAATTACCGTACGTACAAGCCCGAACGTGACGGACTTTTCTGCGAAAAAATATTCGGACCTATGAAGGATTACGAATGTTACTGCGGAAAATATAAGCGTATCCGTTATAAAGGAATTGTCTGCGACCGTTGCGGTGTGGAGGTTACAGAAAAGAAAGTTCGTCGTGAACGAATGGGACATATCAAATTGGTTGTGCCTGTTGTTCATATTTGGTATTTTAAATCATTACCAAATAAAATTGGATATATATTAGGTACAGGTTCCAAGAAATTGGAAATGATTGTATACTATGAACGATATTGTGTCATTCAAGGTGGAGAAGCTGATGCGATGATTCGTACCGCACTTGCCATGAAAGAAACTGAAAACACTGAACTAGCGCTAATTTCAGAAGATGAGTATTTAGATATTTTGGATAAATTACCAAAAGAAAATCAAATGCTGAGCGATGATGATCCAAACAAATTTATTGCTAAAATGGGTGCTGAAGCGATTCAATCTTTATTATCAAGAATTGATTTAGATAAATTATCGTATGAATTAAGAAATGCAGCGGCATTTGAAACCTCTCAACAACGTAAAGCAGAAGCTTTGAAACGTTTGAGTATTGTAGAAGCATTCCGTGAAGCAAATTCGCATATCGAAAATAAACCTGAATGGATGGTAATGCAATATATTCCTGTGATTCCACCGGAATTACGTCCGTTGGTTCCATTAGATGGTGGCCGTTTTGCATCATCCGATTTAAATGATTTATATCGTCGGGTCATCATTCGTAATAATCGTTTGAAACGTCTGCTCGAAATTAAAGCACCTGAAGTTATCTTACGAAATGAGAAACGTATGTTGCAAGAAGCTGTCGACAGTTTGATGGATAACTCACGTAAATCAAATGCGGTAAAAGCAGAAGGTGGACGTGCATTGAAATCATTATCAGATGTACTAAAGGGTAAGCAAGGTCGTTTCCGTCAAAACTTATTAGGTAAACGTGTCGATTACTCAGGTCGTTCGGTTATTGTGGTTGGGCCTGAATTGAAACTTCATGAATGTGGACTTCCAAAAGACATGGCAGCGGAATTATTCAAACCGTTTGTCATCCGAAAATTAATTGAACGAGGTATCGTAAAAACTGTGAAGAGCGCTAAGAAATTAGTTGAGCGCAAAGAAGCAGTGATTTGGGATATCCTTGAAAATATATTAAAAGGCCATCCGATTTTATTAAATCGTGCCCCTACCCTTCACCGTCTTTCTATACAAGCATTCCAACCAAAACTAATTGAAGGAAAAGCAATTCAATTACATCCTTTGGTTTGTTCTTCGTTTAATGCGGATTTTGATGGTGACCAAATGGCCGTGCATGTACCGTTGAGTAATGCGGCAGTATTAGAAGCTCAATTATTAATGTTGGCTTCGCATAATATTTTAAATCCTCAAAATGGTACTCCTATCACACTTCCTTCTCAGGACATGGTATTGGGTCTTTATTATTTATCCAAAGGCAAACGCAATATTCCAGCCGAAGCCGTGAAAGGTGAAGGCATGCGTTTTTATAGTGCTGATGAAGTCATCATTGCTTTGAATGAAGGTGTTGTTGATTTGCATGCATGGATAAAAGTAAAAGCGAATGTGCGTGAAGAAGATGGAACGATTGTGACAAAAACAATTGAAACAACAGTGGGTCGTGTTATGTTTAATTTACACACACCGGAAAAAGTTGGGTTCATCAATGAGCTATTGACAAAGAAATCATTACGAACCATCATTGGAGATATTATTAAATTTACAGACATCCCTACAACTGTTAGATTCTTGGATGATATTAAAGGACTAGGATTTAAAACAGCGTTCAGAGGTGGATTGTCATTTAACCCTGAGGATTTAATTGTTCCCGAAATCAAACAACAAATGTTGAATGCTGCAAGTGCAGAGGTTGATGAAGTATGGGATAATTATAATGCAGGTTTGATCACAAACAATGAGCGATACAATCAAATCATTGACGTTTGGAGCCGTGTAGATACAAAAGTAACTGAGACATTAATCCGTGAGATGGCGGCAGATAAACAAGGATTCAATTCTGTGTATATGATGCTAGATAGTGGTGCGCGTGGTAGTAAACAACAAATTAAACAACTTTCCGGTATCAGGGGATTGATGGC